>JAUSJA010000009.1 GCA_030647905.1 Gemmatimonadaceae bacterium
CTTGTCAACGCCTCGCTCGAACGCTCACGCCGGGAGACACCTCTCCGCGTCACGCCCGCGCACCGGACTCGCAGCCGGAGGGCGCGTAGACGCGGCGAGAGGTTGCTTTGAGAAAAAGCGGTGAGCTTACGATGCGCTTCATGAGCTGGGCCCAACGCTTTTTGCTCAAAGCAACCTCTCGTCGCGTAGCGGGGCCGGCTGTATCTGAGCGCGGTGTCGTAAGCAATCACGGCATGTATCCGTTTCGCCATGCGACAATGGAACTCTGGGACAGACATAAGTATTGATTATGTAGATAGCGATAATGATTAGTGAACTAGATGTCATCGTCGTCGGCTCCGGGCATGCGGGAGTCGAAGCCGCGTGGGCAGCGGCGAAGTTGGGCTGCAGCGTGGGTTTGTGCACGCTTTCCCGCGAAACCGTGGCCCACATGCCGTGTAACCCGGCTGTAGGCGGCACTGCCAAGGGTCATCTTGTTCGAGAAATAGATGCGCTGGGTGGCCTGATGGGCCGCGCCATCGACGCAACCGGCATCCAGTTCAAGCTGCTCAACCGCAGTCGCGGCCCGGCGGTCTGGTCGCCGCGCGCACAAGCCGACAAGGCGCGCTACGGAAAATGGGTCCGCGCGGCGCTCGAGTCCGAGCCGAACATTCAGTGGATCATCGGCCGCGCCGGTCAAATCCTGGTCGACAGCGGCAAGGTCACAGGGCTCGCGCTCGAAGACGGTTGCGTGTATCGCTGCCGCGCCCTCGTCGTGACGACCGGCACTTTTCTCAACGGCCTGATCCACGTCGGCACCGAGCAGCGTCCTGCCGGCCGCGCCGACGAGCCGCCGTCGCGCGATCTGGCCGAGTCGATCAAGGCACTCGGCATGCGGTGGGGGCGGCTCAAGACCGGGACGCCACCGCGGCTTGCCAAGCAGTCAATCGATTTCGACGAGGGCGTCAAAAGGGGCGTGTTCCACGTGGAACACGGCGATTCGGAACCGATTCCGTTCTCGTTCACGGCCACCGAAAGACCCACGAACCAGATCGCATGTCACGTGCTTCACACCAACGATCGGGTTCACGAGCTGGTCCGCGCCAGTATCCATCAGTCGCCGCTCTTCAACGGTCAAATTGAAGGCATCGGCCCTCGCTACTGCCCGTCGCTCGAAGACAAGGTGATGCGCTTTCCGCAGCGGGAACGGCATCAACTGTTCCTCGAGCCCGAAGGCCTGGACGTCGACGAGATCTACGTCAACGGTTTCTCGATGAGCCTGCCGATCGAAACGCAGAAGAAGCTCGTGAATGCGCTTCCCGGTCTTGAAAGCGCCGCGCTGCTGCGGCCAGGCTACGCCGTCGAGTACGACTTCGTCCAACCGACGGAGCTTCGCTCGTCGCTCGAAACACATCGTTTGCCCGGGCTGTTTTTCGCCGGGCAAATCAACGGCACCTCAGGCTACGAGGAAGCTGCGGGACAAGGACTCCTGGCCGGCGTCAATGCCGCTCACTCCGTTCTCGGCCGCGAGGCTTTCGTGCTGGGACGCGACGAGGCGTATCTCGGCATCATGGTCGACGACCTCATCACCAAGGGCTGCCTCGAGCCGTATCGCATGTTCACTTCTCGCGCCGAGTATCGCTTGCTGCTCCGCACCGATAACGCTGACTTGCGGCTCACGCCACGAGGGAAGGCGATCGGCCTGGTCGGCGAGGAGCGCTGGGAGAGATTCGAGCGCCGGCGCACTCGCTTCCAGTCGAATGTCGATCGGCTGCATCGCACTCTGGTCAGGGTCGAAGGTGGCGCCCGCATCCCCGCGGCGCAGGCGTTGCGACGCCCGGAGCTCACGCTCGAGGGGATGATCTCCGCCGGCGATGTCGCCATCGATACGGTCGCCGAAGATCGCTTGCTTGACGTGACATCCGCACAGACCGACGTGAAATACGAGGGGTATCTCACCCGGCAGGAACAGGCGGTGACCAGGGCGCAGGGCGCCGAACGGCGCCGCATTCCAGAAGCCTTCCCGTTCGAGCGCGTCCCCGGCCTGTCGCGCGAGATGGTCCAGCGCTTTTCGGAAACCCGTCCCGAAACCCTCGGCCAGGCGCAGCGCATCCCAGGCGTCACGCCCGCGGCCGTTGCGGTGGTTGGGGCCTACCTCAATCGTTTCTAGCTCTCCAAAAACAGGAGGGCAGAAGATCAGAAGGAATAATTTCTCCTGATCTCCTATCCTCTGTGAAATCGTCTGGCCTTCTGTGAAGATGTCATCGTGGCGAATCGGGAGTTCCGCGATCGGCTCAAGCGACGCGCAAAGGCCGTCGACCTTTCTCTCGATCCCGCGCTCGCCGAGCAGCTCGAGGCCTACTACCAGCTCCTTGCCAAGTGGAATGCGAAGATCAATTTGACCGCGTTCCGTCTCACGCCATCCGGCGAAGACGACGCGATCGATCGGTTGTTGATTGAGCCGGTGATTGCCGCACGCTACGTTCCCGAGTCGGCCCGCACGCTGCTCGACGCCGGCTCCGGCGGCGGCTCACCCGCGCTTCCGCTCAAGCTCGCCATTCCAAGACTGCAGCTGCGAATGGTGGAAGTCAAAACCCGCAAGGCGGTGTTTCTGCGCGAAGCAGTCCGCACGCTTGGCCTGCGCGATGCGGAAGTCGAAACCGCGCGCTTCGAAGAGTTGCTCCCTCGGGCGGAGCTGCATGAATCACTCGATCTCGTGTCGATCCGCGCGGTGCGAATCGAAACGCGCACCTTGCTGACCCTTCAAGCTTTCCTGAAAACTGGAGGAAAGATCCTCCTGTTCCGCGGGCCCGGCGGCCTGGATCTGCAAGCATCCGCGCCATTCCCGCTCACGTGGATGGCCAGTTACCCGCTCGTCGATTC
>JAUSJA010000010.1 GCA_030647905.1 Gemmatimonadaceae bacterium
TCGCACGCACACCTCAGCGCGCATAAGCTCGACTTCCGACATCCTCGTCCTCTCCACCGACCCAACCCTCGCAAAGAATCGAGTCGATAGGGGACATTTCTATTTTGGAATCAAGGGGACATTATCGGTTTGGTTCAACAGTTAGTGTCAACCCGAGGTCAACACCCGTGTCAACACCCGTGTCAACACCCGATGTCAACCCACCCGAGGTGCCTACGCCCGAGGTGCCTACGCTGAATGCTGGTGACCGGGTCACCGGAGGGGAAGGTCAACCGAGAGAATCACAGATGCGAGGTGGCAGAGGCATAGACTGACAGTTGCGAGGGAGAAAACTCGAGTCAAGCCGGCGTGGTGGCGCTGTTCGGAGCGGGAATCTGATCCGCGGAACGAGTTGACAGGTAGCGCAGGAGGCCGTAGAGCATCTTCCGAACTTCGATGAGTTGTGACGTGAGAGTGAGGAAATCAGTTTCGCGGATGGCTTCCAGGTCACGCGCAGTCAGCAAGTGATACTCCAGCTCCGTGGTGGAGTTGAGAGCAATCCGCAGGAACCGCGCGAACTCGCGCCCGCTCGCCTGGCCGCTGCCCTCGACGATGTTGGCGGGAACCGACATCGCCGCACGGATCATCTGGTTCCGAAGCGAAGCGTGCTTGCTACCGCGAATCCGACCGGCGACACGATGCGTGTCCAACGCCATGATGTGCGCCTTCTGCCAGACCTTGAGATCCTTGAAATCCGACATGCCGCATCATCGCACCGCCAACAACTCACAACTAAATCGTTAAGCCGCACCAGACTTCGTTCTATCCCGAGTTGGCGGATCACAAGGCACTTCCCTCGCAGCTATCAGACTATGCCTCTGTCATCTCGCATCTGTGATTCTCTCGGTTGGTAGTTGCTTTACCCTTCCCGCCACCCTCGCATCGCCGGCAGCGTATCCCTTTTCCTCACCCCTTCCTCGAACAGCCCCAGCAAATGTGAAATGCTGTTGGCGTAGTAGCTGATCAATCCGCGATTGGCGGGCAGTACCGCGTACCCATCGCCCGACTCCACCAGCATGCGCCGCATGCTCAGCATCTTCCACGCACGGTCGAACGTCTCCTCGATCGGCCCCTCGGCCCGGATCACCCGCGCGTTCAATTCGCCGAGCACATCGCGCATGTCGCGCATCCTCTCGATCAGCCGCGCGCGTGGGATGAAGTCGCTGTCGAGTGACTGAATCGCCGCGCACGCCAGCGGCACCGGCGTAACGGGAATGATCGCGCCGATCCGGGCCATCATCTCGTCGCACAGCACCTGCACCCTCGCCAGCCGTTCGTGTCTCGGGATGGAGAAGAGCGTCTCGCCGTTCTCCTTCTGCGCGGCGATCCACGGACCGAGCGGCACCGGCTCACCGATCGTCACCGCCGCCCTGCCGTAGCGTTTCCACCTCCGCAGCACGGCGCGCGCGCTGTTCCACCACAGGTATCGGCCCACCTCGACCATCTGGACGCCGAGCGACGGAGTGCGGCGCCCTTCGCGCACCGCCAGCTCGCGGAGGAGCGATCTGTCCTCGAGCACGCGGTCGTAATTGATCGCCACCGGTACGAGAAAGATTCTGTCGCGGTACGCCTCGTCGCGCGCGGCGCCGATCATGTAGTCGAGCAGCCCGATCTTCGGCGAGTGGAGCTTGCCGTCGCGCGTGAGCCCGCCCTCCGGAAAGATCCCCTGCGTGACTCCGTTCCGCGTTATCAGCAGCACGTACTGCTCGAGTACTGTGTGATACAGCGGCTCGCGGAATTTCCTTCTGACGAAGTACGATCCGAAGCTCTTGAAGATGTACTCGAGCGGAAACGCGCGAGCCCACTCGCCGACCGCGTAGGAGATCGCCACTTGTCCCGTGAGCACGTAACCCACCAGGACGTAATCGGCGTTCGAGCGGTGGTTCATCAAATACACGACGATTGCATCCTTCGGAAGCGAATTCGCACCCGCGCTTCCGTACTGTTCCGCTGACACCTTGTAGAAAACGTTGAGCAGCGCACGGCTCACAACGTAGCCGACGCGATGGTATGCGAGGATGTTGAAGAACGGGACGATCTCGTCTATGTACTTCCCGACCGTGACCCACACCGCGGCGGGATCGACGGAGTGTTCCCTGGCGTGCACGGCGACGGCCTTCGCGATTGAGGGATCGGCGAGCAGCGCCTCGCGGACACTCTTCCGGGATGTGAGCTTGAACCGGTCAATGCGGGAGCCCCGCTTCCTGACGGAGCGGATTGCGCTGCGATTGACCGTCCGTGTCAGAAAGCCGAGCGCCATCTATGGAAAGTGTATGAGTTTGGACAGCTGGGCGAGGTCCCGGGAAGATGTTACCCGGAATGGCGGCCGGCCGCAAAGAGGCGCTGACTGTCAAAGGCCATTCTGAGGCCTTCCTCACGGCCCAGATCATGAATACCTGTTTCTCATGATTCCATCCCGGAAGTTCAACCGATTGGGCGCGGTCTCATTCACGTTTCTCCTGGTGACCGCCCGGCCATCACACGATGTCCATTCGCAGGAAATGACCGGCACCGGGCAACAGCCCGGCTCTGTCACGAAAGCCGATGCACGATCTCCGCTCATAACCGAGAAGAGCGCGAACGCTGCTCTCACGAAGTTTCCCGTCCGCATTCCCCGCCAGGGGCCGGTGACGCTCCACATCCAGCTTCTGCTCGACCGCGCGCATTTCTCGCCGGGCATAATTGACGGCGCGTGGGGAATCAACGCCGCAAAGGCGCTCGCGTTCTTCGCCAATCCCGAAGGCGCCGGCGGCGGCGATACTCCGCCGCTCATCTCGAGCCTGGACAAGGCGACATACGGGAGACTTCGCGAGGCGGCAGGCCCCGCTCCACTGCTCGATCGCTACGCGATTACAGAGCAGGACCTGCAGGGACCATTCGTGAGCATTCCGGACACAGTCTACGCGCAGGCCGAGCTCACATGCCTGTGTTATTCGTCGGCTATCGAGGCCATCGCCGAAAAATTCCATACTTCGGAAGCGTTGCTGGCTCAATTGAATCCTCGCGTCAAACTGAACAATCTCGCCGGCGGCACGCAGCTCGTCGTGCCAAACATTCCCGACCCGACAGCGGCTTCGCCGATGGACACCATGATCGTCGCGCGCCTCATCATTTCGAAACAGGGCTACTGGACTCACGCCGTTAACGCAGCCGGCAGGATTCTGTACCACTTCCCCTCTACGCTCGGCGCCGGCTACGACCCGTCACCTACTGGCGACTTCAGGGTCACCGGCATCGCGCGCGATCCCGCGTTTCACTACCAGCCCAGGCTGTTCGCCGAGGTTCCGGACACCAAGACGGAAGCGCATCTTCCGCCCGGACCCAACTCGCCCGTCGGCGTCGTGTGGATGGCATTGTCCAAGCCACACTACGGGATCCACGGCACGGCTTCGCCTCAGACGATAGGCTACGCGAATTCACACGGCTGCGTGCGCCTCACCAACTGGGATGCCTTGCAGCTGTCCGACATCGTCGACAGCGGGACGCCGGTTCAGTTCAAGTAGTCGCTGCACCAGTGAAATCCGGCGAGCTTCGCGTACGTCATGTGAAGTAGCACCACATGAAAAAAGGTTCTTCGAGGAATTCCGGGGGCGTCACCTTAAACATGCAGCCGGCCAAGAGTGTGTCAGCAGTGGGCTCGAGCCAATTCAACTGAGAAGGGCCGACCTGCCAGCGGTCAGCTGTTCTCAGTTATCGAGCGGATAGCTCACGGCTTCCGACCGACAAGTGCCTCTTCCTTGAGACAAGGGCGAAGTTTCCGGTTAATCCGTGAAGAACCTGAAAAAAGGGGAGAGCCGAAGCTCTCCCCTTCCCCGTGATTCTCCTTCTCGGGCTACTCCCCGTCCCCGAACCCCTTCGGCAACGCTCCCGCCTTCGGCAGCAGCTCCTCTTCGAGATCCGGCTCCGCAAGTATCTCCGCGATGCTCGGCTCGGGGAACACTTCGGGCTCCGGCGGAACCGGGGCGCCCTCAATGTCCACTTCCTGGTAACGGTACATGCCCGTTCCCGCTGGAATGAGGTGGCCGATGATGATGTTCTCCTTCAAGCCCATCAGCTCGTCCCTCGCGCCGCGGATCGCCGCGTCGGTCAGAACTCGCGTCGTCTCCTGGAAGCTTGCAGCCGAGATGAACGACTGCGTTGTGAGACTGGCCTTCGTGATGCCGAGAAGCAGCGGCTCCGAATCTGCCGGCCGTTCCTTCTTCTTCTTCGCCTTGTTGTTGGCGTCGCGGAAAGTCTGCTTGTCCACATGCTCGCCCTCGAGGAACGGCGTCTCTCCGGAATCGAGAACACGCACCTTCTGAAGCATCTGCCTGACGATCACGCCGATGTGCTTGTCGTTGATCTTCACGCCCTGCAGGCGGTAAACCTCCTGCACTTCGTTCAGCAGATACTCCTGCACCGCGCGCGGTCCCTTGATGCGAAGGATGTCGTGCGGATTCACCGGGCCCTCTGACAGGCGGTCTCCGGCGCGCACGCGATCTCCCTCGTGCACGCGAAGGTGCTTGCCCGCGCCCACCTCGTACGTGTGCTCCTCGGCCTGATCGTCGGGAACGGGCTGGCCGTTCACGATCTTCGTCGGACGGACAAAGATCTCGCGCTTGCCACGCTTGATCTCGCCGAACCGTACGATGCCGTCTATCTCGGACACGGTTGCCGGATCCTTCGGCTTCCGCGCCTCGAACAGCTCGGCCACACGCGGCAGACCGCCGGTGATGTCGCGAGTCTTGTACGCCTCACGGCTGACCTTGGCGAGGATGGTTCCGGCGGTGATGCGGTCGCCGTCCGTAACGGTGAGCTGCGCGCCCACCGGGATCACGAAGTCACGCAGACGCTTTTCCTTCGCGCCCTTGGTCTCCCAGATCTCGATGTGGGGATGGAGCTTCTTCTCGCGATCTTCGATGACAACGGTCTGGCGAAGTCCGGTAAGCTCGTCAAGCTCCTCGGACATGGACTCGTCGGCCACGAGATCCACGAAGCGGATCGTGCCCTCCACGTCGGAGATGATCGGGTTCGAGTACGGGTCCCACGTGAAGATGATCTGATCCTTCTTCACTTCCTCCCGGTCCTTCACCATCAGCGTCGCTCCGAGAGGAACCTGGAGACGCGCGCCCACCTTGTTGTCCTGCGAGGCGCGGACGGTAAGCTCACCTTCATACGAGGTGACGATCTGCAGTCCATCGGCGTTGGTGACGCTGATCAGGCGGTCTCCGTACTCGATGGCGCCGTCCACCTTCGACTTTCTCGCCGTCTGCTCGGCGATACGGGCTGCCGTTCCACCGATGTGGAACGTGCGCAGCGTGAGCTGCGTGCCCGGCTCTCCGATGGACTGCGCCGCGATGATGCCGACTGCCTCTCCCTTGTCCACCATTCCCATGGTGGCCAGGTTGCGGCCGTAGCACATCTGGCAGAGCCCGCGCTTCGCTTCGCACGTAAGCACGGAACGAATGCGAACGGTCTCGATCCCCGACTCCTCGATGGCCTTCGCCATGTCCTCGTCGATGAGCTGACCGGCTTCGGCCATGAGCGTCCGGCGGCCCGACTGATCGGTCTCCTGCGGATCCTCGATGTCCTCGGCGGCGACTGTGCCGACGATGCGCTCGGCCAGCGGCTCGATGATGTCCTCGCCTTCCTTCAGCGCTCCGACCTCGAGGCCGAGGATCGTGCCGCAATCCTCCTCGGTGATCGTCACGTCCTGCGCCACGTCAACGAGACGGCGTGTGAGGTAGCCGGCGTCCGCCGTCTTCAGCGCGGTATCAGCCAGACCCTTGCGTGCGCCGTGCGTCGATATGAAGTACTCGAGCACGGAGAGGCCTTCGCGGAAGTTCGACTTGATCGGGCTCTCGATGATCTCGCCAATGCCTCCGGTGAGCTTCTTCTGCGGCTTCGCCATCAGTCCGCGCATTCCCGCGAGCTGACGGATCTGGTCGCGCGATCCACGCGAGCCGGAGTCAAACATCATGAACACCGGGTTGAATCCGTCGTTCGCCTTCGCCATCGCGCGCACCATCGCGTCCGCGATGTCGGAGTTCGCGTGGGTCCAGGTGTCAATGACTTTATTGTAGCGCTCGCCGTTCGTGATGTTACCGGTCATCCACGCGCGCTGGAACCGCTCGACACGCTCGGACGCTTCCTGCAGGAGCGTTTCCTTCTCTGCGGGAATGTGCAGATCCTCGATGCCGATGGAGATTCCACCGCGAGTCGCGTTACGGAAACCGAATTCCTTGAGACGGTCGAGGAACGGCACCGTGCCCTTGAGACCCGTTCTCCGATATGACTCGAAGACCAGCTCGCCAAGCGCCTTCTTCTTCATGTCGCGGTTCTGGTAACCGAGCTCCGGCGGAATGATCGCGTTGAACAGGGCGCGTCCGGCCGTTGTGTCCACCCAGCGGGCACCCTCGAAATCGTTCACCCAGAACTTGATGGGCGTATGGTAGTCCACGCGGCCCTGGGCGAGCGCGACCTCCACCTCCGCCACATTGCTGTAGTGGCGGGCGTTCTTCACCATCTTCTCGAAATCGGAACCGGCCTTGGTCGCGAAGTAGCAGCCGAGCACGATGTCCTGGCTGGGCTCGGCGACGGGGCGCCCGTCCGACGGCTTGAGAATGTTGTTCGACGACAGCATGAGCAGACGGCACTCCAGCTGTGCCTCGAACGAAAGCGGTACGTGCACGGCCATCTGGTCACCGTCGAAATCGGCGTTGAACGCCGCGCAGACGAGCGGGTGAATACGAATGGCCTTGCCTTCGACGAGCACCGGCTCAAACGCCTGGATGCCGAGTCTGTGAAGCGTCGGCGCACGGTTCAGCAGCACCGGGTGATCGCGAATGATCTCTTCGAGGATCTCGTACACCTCGGGAGATTCCTTTTCCACGATCTTCTTGGCGCGCTTCACCGTCTCGGCGATTCCCTTCTCGACGAGCTTGTGAATGATGAACGGCTTGAACAGCTCCAGCGCCATCGCCTTCGGCAGACCGCACTGGTGCAGCTTGAGCTCGGGACCGACGACGATGACCGAGCGGCCCGAGTAGTCAACGCGCTTTCCGAGCAGATTCTGACGGAAGCGTCCCTGCTTGCCCTTGAGCATATCGGACAGCGACTTGAGAGGTCTCTTGCCGCGGCCTCTGATCGCCTTCGAGCGGCGGCCGTTGTCGAACAGCGCGTCCACCGCTTCCTGAAGCATGCGCTTCTCGTTGCGAAGAATGACTTCCGGCGCACGGTGCGAGATGAGCTTCATCAACCGGTTGTTGCGGTTGATGACGCGGCGATAGAGATCGTTGAGATCCGATGTCGCGAAGCGGCCGCCGTCGAGCGGAACGAGCGGACGCAGATCCGGCGGAATTACCGGGATCACGTCCATGATCATCCACTCCGCCTTGTTGCGGGTCTGATTGTCGCCGGAGTTGCGGAACGCGTCCACGACCTTGAGGCGCTTCAACATCTGCTTCTTGCGGTGCTGCGACCCCTCATCCGCGAGACCGGCGCGGAGCTGCTGCGCAACCTTGTCCACGTCGATGCGCTTGAGAAGCTCGCGCACAGCGGGCGCGCCGATGTCGGCGAAGAAAGCGGCGTCTCCCTCTTCTTTCGCCTTGTCCTTGAGGAACAGGTATTCGTCTTCGCTCAGAAGCATGTTGTCCTTCAGCTCATTCCACGCCGTTTCGAGGTTGGAGAGATCCGACGGAACTTCTTTCTGCTTACCGCTGTCGATCACGACGTAGTTGGAGTAGTAGATGACCTTCTCGAGGTCGCGCAGCGTCAGGTCCACGAGGTTCCCCATCGGACTCGGGAGAGTCTTGAAGAACCAGATGTGGGCGACGGAAACGGCGAGCTCAATGTGGCCCATGCGCTCGCGACGGACGCGAGCCAGGGTCACCTCGACGCCGCAGCGATCGCAGATGACTCCGCGGTAACGGATTCTCTTGTACTTGCCGCAGTGACACTCCCAGTCCTTCACGGGACCGAAGATCCGCTCGCAGAAGAGACCATCCTTCTCCGGCTTGAAGGAGCGGTAGTTGATGGTCTCGGGCTTCAGCACCTCGCCCCATGACCACCACGTGCGGAGGCCCGACATCTCGAGCCGCTCGCGCTCCTTGGGATCCTTCGGTCCGCGCATCTCCTCCGGAGAGGCGATGCGGACCTGGATGTAGTCGAACGAAGACGCGCGGGTCTCGCGTGAGCTGCGAAAATCAATCATGTATTACTCCTCGCTCCCGCTACCGTTTCCGGCAGCGGAGCCTTGGTTGCCCAGCCCATATCCGCTCGTCACGTTTGCTCCCATGCTGACGTGGATGCCGAGCGCCTTCAATTCCTGCACGAGCACGTTGAACGACTCCGGAATGCCCGGCTCGGGAAGGTTCTGGCCCTTCACGATCGCTTCGTAGACGCGGCTGCGTCCGTTCACGTCGTCCGACTTCACCGTCAGGATTTCCTGAAGCGTGTGCGCCGCTCCATATGCCTCGAGCGCCCACACTTCCATCTCCCCGAAGCGCTGTCCGCCGAACTGCGCCTTGCCCGCCAGCGGCTGCTGCGTTACGAGCGAGTACGGTCCGATGCTGCGCGCGTGGATCTTGTCGTCCACGAGGTGCGACAGCTTGAGCATGTAGATCTCGCCGACCGTAACCGGGTTCGAGAACGTCTCTCCCGTGCGCCCGTCGCGGAGACGAACCTTTCCGCCCGCCGAGATTCCGGCGAGGCGCATCAGCTCTGCCGCCGC
Source organism: Gemmatimonadaceae bacterium (assembly GCA_030647905.1). Lineage (NCBI taxonomy): Bacteria > Pseudomonadati > Gemmatimonadota > Gemmatimonadia > Gemmatimonadales > Gemmatimonadaceae > Gemmatimonadaceae bacterium. Next base: position 8,750 of record JAUSJA010000010.1, read on the forward strand.
CTGATCCACATCTATGTCCGACTTCTTGCCGAGTGATGCAGCGAGAGCCGGAAGCTCAAGGCCGCCGAGCACCGAGGTCTCATCCGCCTCACGGCGCTTCTCGACCTGGTTCGCGGCGGTGCGGTACTGCTGCTTCGTCGCCGCGCTCGCTTCCTCGTCCTCGTCGCTCCCGCGGTGGAAGGCGATCTGGTTGTCGAGCTCCGAATACTCGCGCTCGGCCAGCTCCTTCGCCGCCGCCGTGACGAAGTCGCGAATGCGGTTGAACACATCGCGTGTCTCGGCAGAGACTCCGCGCTTCGAGAGATCGTTGATCGTGGCGTCGGCAAGAAGCTCGACACGCTCGCCTTCACCGACCACATCGTGGCGCGTGTCGGCGACGATGCCGCGGATCTCGGCGTCGCTGATGCGAACGCCCGGCGCTGTCAGATCCAATGCGTCTCTGACCCACGCAACTGCCGCAAGCTTGAGAAGCAGTCCGATTTCGCGCTCGTTGGCTCCCTGGAAGACCGGGGTCTTCGCGTAGAAGCCAAGCAGTCTCGCTGCCCAGCCGAGGTGCGTCTCCAGAATCTGGCCGACGTTCATTCGGCTCGGCACACCGAGCGGGTTCAGGACGATGTCCACCGGACGTCCGTCCGGCAGGAACGGCATGTCTTCCTCGGGAACGATGCGGGCAACGATACCCTTGTTGCCGTGGCGCCCCGCCATCTTGTCGCCGACCGAGATCTTCCGCTTCTCGGCCATGTACACTTTCACAAGCTGAATGACGCCCGGGGGCAGCTCATCCGGCTGAAGAACACGATCGATTCTTTCTTCCGCCTTCTCCTCGAGCTTGGCCTTCTCGTCGTTGGCCGCGTCAATGATGGTGCGGACCTTCTCGTTCATTGACTTGTTCTCGACGCGGAACGTCTTGAGATCGAGCGCCGAAAGCTTGAGGTCCTTCAGGATCGCCGGCGTGAGCTTCGTTCCCGCCTGAATCGCCTCCTCGACCGTGCCGCTCTTGAGAGCGAGCGCGACCGTCTGGCCTTCCAGCAGATCCTGAAGCTCGGCGTCGCGCACTTCGTTGACGCGGATCTTCTCCTCGCCCTCGAGCCGGCGGATCTCGCCGATGCGCTCGCCGCGGTCCTTCTCCACCACCTGGTCGTCAACGCGCGAGAAGATTTTGACGTCTATGACGACGCCTTCCATTCCCGGCGGGACCTTGAGCGATGAATCCTTTACGTCCTTCGCCTTCTCACCGAAGATGGCCGTGAGGAGCTTCTCTTCGGGAGAAAGCTCCGTCTCGCCCTTCGGCGTGATCTTTCCGACGAGGATGTCGCCCGGCTTCACGTGCGCGCCGATGCGGACGATGCCGCGCTCGTCGAGATCCGTCAGTGCCTCTTCGGCGACGTTCGGGATTTCACGGGTGATCTCTTCCTGCCCGCGCTTGGTGTCGCGCACGTGCAGCTCGAGCTCCTGAATGTGGATGGACGAGTACACGTCCTCCTTCACCAGCCGCTCGGAGAGAACGATGGCGTCCTCGAAGTTGTGTCCGTACCAGGGCATGAACGCCACGGTGACGTTGGCGCCAAGCGCCAGCTGACCGAACTCGGTCGAGGCTCCATCGGCAAGCACGTCGCCTGCCTTCACCTTCTGGCCGCGCAAAACGATCGGCCGCTGGTTGATGGCGGTGTCCTGGTTCGTTCTCCAGTACTTCTTGATCTTGTAGCGGTCGTGCTGCGTCAGGCGGGAGAGCGGACGGTCGGCGTTGTCCTTCTTTCCCTTGCCTTCCGAGCCCGTGCCGGTATCAACGATGATCTCGTCAGCGGTGACACTGGTGACCGTGCCGGAGCGATGCGCGATGATCGTGGCGCCCGAATCGCGGGCCACCTTCTCCTCGAGACCGGTGCCGACGAGCGGCGTGCGGGGGTTGAGAAGAGGAACGGCCTGCCGCTGCATGTTCGAGCCCATCAGTGCGCGGTTGGCGTCGTCATGCTCGAGGAACGGAATGAGCGCGGCGGCGATGGAGACGAGCTGCTCCGGCGCCACGTCCATGTAGTCAATGCGGTTCGGCTGCACCAGCGGTACGTCTCCGCGCTGGCGGCAGAGCACCAGCTCGTCCACGAACGATCCGTCGGGATTGAGGCGCGCGTTGGCCTGCGCGATGACGATGTCTTCCTCGCGGTTCGCGTCGAGCCACGAGATCTCGTCCGTCACCTTGCTGTTCCGCACAACGCGGTACGGAGTCTCGATGAAGCCCAGGTCGTTCACCTGGGCGAAGCACGCGAGCGACGTGATGAGTCCGATGTTCGGACCTTCAGGCGTCTCGATGGGGCACATGCGTCCGTACTGCGAATAGTGGACGTCGCGCACCTCGAAGCCGGCGCGCTCGCGCGTGAGACCACCCGGTCCGAGCGCCGAGAGGCGACGCTTGTGCGTCAGCTCGGCGAGCGGATTGGTCTGATCCATGAACTGCGACAGTTGCGACGATCCGAAGAACGCCTGGATCACCGCGCTCACCGTACGCGCGTTGACGAGGTCGTCGAGTGAGATCTTTTCCGGATCGGTGTTGATCGACATGCGCTCCTTCACCAGGCGCGCCATGCGGGAGAGACCGACCGAGAACTGGTTGGCGATGAGCTCGCCGACCGAGCGGATGCGGCGGTTGCCGAGGTGATCGATGTCGTCCGTGTAGCCGCGTCCCTCGTGCAGCTCCATGAGGTAGCGGATGATCGCGACGAAATCCTCCTTTGTCAGAACCGTCTCGCTCGCGGGGCGGTTGGTGAGGAGGCGTTGGTTGATCTTGTAGCGTCCGACGCGTCCGAGGTCGTAGCGCTTCGGCGAGAAGAAGAGACGTTCCAAAGCCTGCTTGGCCGTTTCACGATTTGGCGCGTCGCCCGGTCTGAGCAGGGAGTAGATCTGGCGCAGCGCCTCTTCCTCGGCGTGTGTCGGATCCTTCGCCAGCGTGTTCTTGATGAGCATGGATTCGGCGCGGCCGGAGGTCACGAACACCTGGACCTTGTTGATCTCGGCCTTGCGGAGCTTCCTGATCACCGCGTCGGTGAGCGTCGCGTCCTTGTCAACGATGACTTCGCCGGTCTCGAGGTTCACGGCGTCAACGGCGAGGACGCGCCGCTGCGGGCGCTCGAGGCGCTCGATCGCGTCCATCTCGTCGCGGAGATCGATCGTCGTGTACGACGCGAAGACCTTGATACGGTCGATCCTGAGACGGCGCAGGCGGTTGAACACCTCTTCGGTCAACTCGTCGCCTTCGGAGACGAGCAGCTCCGACTGGTCGCGCTCCAGCTGCGTGCGCAACTTCTTGGTCTTGAGCTTGGGAGCCTCGGGGTCCACTGCCTCGCCGGCGAGCGTGATGTTCTCGGCGATGATTGCGCCGAGAACTTCGCGCTGGTCCGTGCGGCTCTCGCGCTTCTTCACCAGGTCGAGATTGCGCTCGCCGAAGAAGAGACGGAGGATCGAAGAGTTCGTGCCGTATCCGAACGCGCGGAGGAGCGCGGTGGCCGGGAACTTCTTCTTCTTGTCGATGTGAACGTAGATGACGTCGTGAATGTCCACCGTGAACTCGACCCACGATCCGCGGAACGGGATGATGCGCGCCGAGATGAGGCGCTGGCCGTTGGGGTGGGTGGATTCCTCGAACACCACTCCGGGGGAGCGGTGGAGCTGGCTCACGATGACGCGCTCGGCGCCATTGATGACGAAGGTTCCGAGAGGAGTGAGCAGCGGAAGCTCACCGAGATAGACTTCCTTTTCGATGATGTTCTTGGGGCGCTTGCCCGCTTCCGTCTCCTCGAAGATGACCAGCTGCAGCGTCGCCTTTAGCGGGGCCGAGTAGGTCATGTCGCGCTCGATGCACTCGGCGACGGAGTATTTCGGATTCCCGAGCGTGTAGCTCTTGAATTCCAGCGAGAAATTCTCGTGGACGTCCGTGATCGGGAAGAGATCCTTGAAGACGCGCTCGAGCCCGATGTCCTCTCTGTCGTGCAGAGTGGCATCCAGTTGCAGCAACGATTCGAACGCGCGCGTCTGGATGTCGAGCAAATGGGGCATGTTCATGCCCGGATCGAGCTTCGCGAAAGAGATTTCCTTCATCAATTCTGGCATTTATCACCTACGGCACAGGCGCAAACAGCTCCACCCCTGGAGTTCGCGAAATTTTCGCGAGACCAGGTTGGCGCAAACGGAAGAACTTCAGTTGTGGAACGACGTGACAAATCGTGCATATCGTCGAAGTGGGAGTGAGGGTTGGGGTCGCGCGGTTCTGGCTGGAGTGCGGCCGGACGAGTTGTGTTTCGTCCGGCTCGCAGTCCGAGGCCCAAGCCGGTGATCCCGGGCCCTTACTTCACTTCGACGACGGCGCCCTGGTCCTCGAGCCTGGCCCTCATCGAGGCTGCTTCGTCCTTCGTGACGCCCACCTTCACGGCGCTTGGGGCGCTATCGACGAGGTCCTTGGCTTCCTTGAGACCGAGGCCGGTCAGCTCGCGCACGACCTTGATGACCTGGATCTTCTTGGCGCCCGCTTCCTTGAGGTTGACCGTGAACTCGGTCTGCTCTTCGACGGCGGGGGCGGCAGCGGCACCAGCTCCGCCGGCGGCGGGAGCGGCGGGGGCAGCCGCCGTGATGGTGACGTTGAACTTCGTCTTGAAAGACTCGATCAGCTCGGCGAGCTCGAAAACCGACATGTTGCCGATTGCGTCGAGAATCTCATCTTTGCTCATGGTTGCGTTGGCCATTGTAGTATTTCTCCGGAAAAATTAGGCGCCTTCGCGCTGTGACTTGAGCGCGTCGAGCGCGCCTGCAAACATGTAAAGAAGCCCGTTGAGCGCGCCCACGAAGGCCGCCATCGGGGACTGCAGACCAGCACCGAGCTCTGCCAGCATCTGCTCACGGGACGGCAGCGACGCCAACTTCTTCACCTGCGCGGCGTCCACCGGCTTCCCACCGAGCATGCCGCCCTTTACCGCGGGCTTCTGCTCGAACTCCCTCGCGAAATCCGTCAGGACCTTGGCGGCCGCCACCGGATCCGTTCCGAACACCAGACCTGTCGGGCCCTTGAGGCGCTCTCCAACCAGTCCGCTTTCGTTGACCGCGCGAAGCGCCAACGTGTTCTTGATCACGACGTAGTTGACGCCTGCCCGCTTGAGGCGGCGGCGAAGCTCCGTCATGCGCTTCACGTTGAGACCCGTGAAGTCAGTGTAGTAGAGCGACTTCGCTCCCTGAAGCTTGTCCCTGAGCTCGCTTACCAGCTGCTCCTTTTCGGTTCTTTTCATTATGGCTTACCGGTAAGGAGTGGTATCGATGCTGACGCCAGGGCCCATCGTGCAGGAGATGGCGACGGTCCTCACGTAGACGCCCTTCGCCGCTGCCGGCTTGGAGCGAACGATCTGATCCATGAACGCGGTGAAGTTCGTCTCCAGCGCTTCGGCCGGAAAAGAGACCTTACCGATCGCGGCGTGCACGTTGCCGCTCTTGTCCACGCGGAACTCGATCTTTCCTGCCTTGACCTCGCGCACGGCGCGGGCGACGTCGAACGTCACCGTGCCTGCCTTCGGGTTCGGCATGAGACCGCGGGGTCCGAGGATGCGTCCCAGTGCGCCGAGCTGGCCCATCTGGTCCGGGGTCGCGATGAGAACGTCGAAATCCATCCAGTTCTCCTTGATCTTCGCGATGTACTCGGTGCCGACGAAATCGGCTCCCGCCTGCTCCGCCTCGCGCGCCTTTTCACCGGCGGCGATGACGAGAACCCGCACCGTCTTACCGGTGCCGGCGGGGAGAACGACCGTCCCACGGACGACCTGGTCGGCGTGTCTCGGATCGACTCCGAGGCGCACCGCGACTTCGACCGTCTCGTCGAACTTGGCGAACGCCGCCGACTTGACGAGATCGATCGCCTGCTTGGCCTGATACCGCGTAGCGATGTCCCGCTTGGTCGCGGCTGCTGTGTACTTCTTTCCGTGTTGGCGCATCAGTCCTTCACCTCGACGCCCATCGAGCGTGCGGCTCCGGCAATCATCGCCATTGCCGACTCGATGGAATCGCAGTTCAGGTCAGGGAGTTTGATCTCGGCGATCTTCCTCACCTGCGCCTTCGTGACGGATCCAACCTTTGTGCGGTTGGGCGCACCCGAGCCCTTTTCGATCCCTGCTTCCTTCTTCAGAAGAACAGCCGCTGGCGGCGTCTTCAGGATGAAGGTGAAGGATTTGTCGGCGAAAATCGTGATCTCGACCGGGAGAATCGTGTCCTGGCCCTGCGTCCGAGCGTTGAACTCTTTGCAGAACGCCATGATGTTGATTCCCTGCGGACCGAGAGCGGTGCCGACGGGGGGCGCCGGGTTCGCCTTGCCTGCAGGAATCTGCAGCTTGACGAATCCGATGACCTTTTTTGCCATGATACTCCTTATACGTTTGCCCGCGGGGAGCTCACCATGAGCTGCGCGGATCCAACTCCCACGATTGGTCTTAACGTCGTAGTGGTACCCGACGGAGCGCTCCTCGCCTTATCGGCCGCCCCGCGCAAGGGCCACCACCCGCGGCTGGAGTATTGCCGCTGTGGCTCTGAGATAACCTTTCAATGTAACAAGCTTTCGGGCTGGTGGGAGGCCCTCTTTCTTAACTGCGGGTCGTTAGTACCCTTTCAACTGCAGGTAATCGAGCTCCACGGATGTTGGCCGCCCGAAGAGCGACACCGATACGCGAACCTTGCCCTTGTCCGCCAGCACCTCTTCGACAGTCCCGTTGAAATCCGTGAACGGACCCTCTGTGATAGCGACCGCCTGACCGACCAGAAACGGAATCTCTTCCTTGGGCGCTTCGGCTTCCGCCTCGTCTGCGATTCCGAGAAGCCGGTTGACTTCCTCGGGACGCAGCGGCTGAGGCAGACGCTCGTGGCCGACGAACTTGATCACGCCCTGAATGCCATTGATCGTGTGCGCCGTCTCCTGGTCCATCACCATCTCGACCAGGACGTAGCCCGGAAAGATCTTCCGCTCCACGTTCACTTTCTTGCCACTCTTGATCTCCACCACTTCCTGCGTGGGCACGAGGGCCTGACGGATGGACCGGTCCTCGGGCGGACGCGGGTCGGCGTCGATCCTTCGGAGGATCAGCGACCGGACCTTGTTCTCATGTCCAGAGGTCGTCTGGATCGCGTACCAGCGGTGCTCCACTGTCAGCGTCCCGTGAAAAGCGATGGAATGCCCTGCACCAGGACGAGCTGCAGCAGAACGTCGAGGACGCCAAGAATCGCACCGATGAAGAGCACGAAGATGATGATCTTTATCGTCGTGTCCTTCAGCTGTTCGCGGTCCGGCCACGTGACCTTCCGCATCTCGGTCACGACTTCCTGATAGAAGGTCGCGGCGCGAGCAGGCAGGCTCTCGCGGTGCTTGGCTGCTTCGACCGCCATTTACTTCGTTTCCTTATGCAGCTTGTGGGCGTTGCAGCGGGGGCAATACTTCTTCCACTCCACGCGCTCGGGGTGCAGGCGCTTGTTCTTGGTGGTGAAGTAGTTGCGATTCTTACAATCGCTGCAGGCCAGAATGATCTTGTCGCGAGGCATTGTTTTACTTGATGATTTTCGTTACGACGCCGGCGCCGACGGTGCGGCCGCCTTCACGAATGGCGAACCGGAGACCCTCGTCCATCGCGATCGGCGTGATCAGCTCGATCGTCATCTGTACGTTGTCGCCCGGCATCACCATCTCCATCCCCTCGGGAAGCTCC
>JAUSJA010000011.1 GCA_030647905.1 Gemmatimonadaceae bacterium
CTGCTGAAGCAATACGACGGCAACGGCTGATGGCCTTTCAGACCACGCCAACTGAGCAATCAGACCTTCCAATAACAACATGAACCCAAGGGGACATTTCTACTTTGTTAAGAGGGGGGACATTTCTACTTTGGTTTGACAATCTCATTGCACAATGCAGTGAAATCCATCAAATTATACGGTTACCACTTAACCCATTTATGATGCGCGAAGCAACAGCCAGCAACACGAAACGCACGCCGCAATCGATTGACGTTGTCTTGGTCAACCCTGGTCAACGGCAAGCTGTTTACCAGCAACTCGCCGACGACCTGTCAGCGATCGAGCCGCCGTCGCTGGCCGGCCTGTTCGCCACGTATCTCCGCAACAAGGGTGTCAGCGTGGCGATTGTAGATGCGCCCGCCACCGACCTCAGCCCGAAGGGTACCGCCGAATTCATCTCGGAGAATTTCCGCCCGGTACTGACCGTAATGGTCGTGTATGGGTTCCAGCCATCCGCTTCCACGCAGAACATGGTCGCCGCAGGCGAAACCTGCCGCGCGTTGAAGGAAATCAACCCGGAATGCCGGATTATGATGACGGGGACGCATCCCGCCGCGCTTCCCGAGCGCACGCTCCGCGAGGAAACGGTCGATTTCGTGTGTGATCGCGAGGGGCCGGAAACGATCCTGATGACGACAAATGCGTTGAAGAGCGGAGCCACGTCGTTCGAGGGAATCCCGAGTCTCTGGTACTACGTGGGCGACGCGGTGACGTCGAACCCTCCCGGGGCCCTGATGACTAATCTCGACACCGAGATGCCGGGAGTCGCATGGGACCTCCTGCCGATGGAGAAGTACCGGGCTCACAACTGGCATTGTTTCGAGCACATCGACGACCGGCAGCCGTACGTATCGATGCACACCTCGCTCGGTTGCCCATACAAGTGCTCGTTCTGCTGCATCAACGCGCCATTCGGAAAATCCGCATATCGGATGTGGTCTCCGGAAACGGTAATCGCGGAAATCGACATTCTAGTCAAGCAGTACGGTGTGAAGAACATCAAGTTCGTGGACGAGATGTTCGTCCTCAATCCCAGCCACGTACTCGGCATATGTGACGCAATCATCGAGCGCGGCTACGACCTGAACATCTGGGCGTATGCGCGAGTGGATACCGTCAAAGACGAATTCCTCCACAAGCTGAAGGGCGCCGGCTTCAGGTGGCTCGCGCTCGGAATCGAATCTGCCAGCAAGCATGTCCGCGATGGTGTCGAGAAGGGCCGTTTCGGCACGACAGACATTTTGAAGACGGTCAAGAAGATCCAGGACGCCGGAATAAACGTTATCGGGAACTTCATATTCGGCTTACCCGACGACACTCACGAATCCATGCGGGAGACGCTCGATCTGGCGGTGGAGGCAAACTGCGAGTTCGCCAATTTCTATTGCGCTATGGCGTACCCCGGATCGAAGCTCTACACAATGGCTCTTGAGACCGGCCTCGATCTTCCGGAGACCTGGATCGGCTATTCCCAGCACAGTTACGAATGTCTGCCACTCGGGACCGACACACTGACCAGCGCCGAAGTACTCAAATTCAGAGATGAGGCGTTTCTCACTTATTTCTCGAATCTCCGCTATCTGAACATGGTGCGGGAGAAATTCGGGGAGAAGGTTGCCGCCCACGTTCAGCAGATGACGAAGGTGAAGCTGAAGCGAAAGCTCCTTCACGAGCCGGCGCTCGTTGGCAGCGGCGGCTGATGAACGCGTTCGGTAGATTGCGGGGCGGTCGAAGGTGAAGGGGCGCAAGGTTTGTCTGGGGTTCATCGGTGGAAGCGGTATTTACGACCTGGACTGGCTCGCCGAGAAGCGATGGGAAGCAATTGAGACTCCATTCGGCGATCCGTCGGACCGCGTCCTGAGAGGCGAGCTCGACGGAACTCCGCTCGTCTTTCTTCCGCGCCATGGGGTCGGCCACCGAATCCCTCCGGCGGAAGTGAACTATCGGGCGAACATCGACGCCCTCAAGCGCTGCGGCGTCACCGATGTTATCGCGCTCTCCGCGGTTGGCTCGCTTAGGGAGGATCTCGAGCCCGGGATGTTCGTCATCGTCGATCAGTTCCTCGATCGGACCATCAGCCGGCCGCACAGCTTTTTCGGCACGGGGTTGGTCGCTCATGTCTCCATGGCAACCCCGGTTTGCCCACGACTTGGAGATGCACTTTACGCCGCGGCGACAGACGCTGGCGCGACGTGCGTGCGTGGCGGAACCTACGTGACCATCGAGGGCCGCAGTTTTCGACACGAGCTGAGTCGGAGGTGCACCGCCGGGATTCCGGGGCCGTGATTGGAATGACGAACATGCCCGAGGCCAAGCTCGCTCGAGAAGCTGAGCTGTGTTATGCGACGGTGGCGATGGTGACCGACTGGGACTGCTGGAAGACCGACGAGCAGCACGTTACGGTGGACCAGATCATCAAGACGATGACGAGAAACGTGGGAATCGCCCGCGAGATGATTCGGCTGGCAGTGCCGCGGCTGCGCGAGGGGCCGTCCACGTGTCCTGCCGGTTGCGACAGAGCGCTCCAAGGCGCGATCATGACGGCAGCCGGTGTTCGCGATCCGTCAATGGTTGCGCGGCTCGCGGTTGTCGCGGGAGAGTCCTCTGACTGATTTGAAGTCGCTGGTACGCAGTATCCCCGGCTATCCGATTCCCTCCGTCAATTTCCGAGACATAACGACCCTGCTAGCCGACCCTTGCGGGTTCAGGGAAACGATTGATCGGATCGCCGAACGGTACACCGAGGCACGAATCGCCAAGGTCGCCGGCATCGAAGCCCGCGGATTCATTCTCGGCGGCGCCGTCGCGTACTTGCTCGGGGCGGGGTTCGTCCCGATTCGGAAAAAGGGCAAACTTCCGTGGACCACGATCGGCCATGATTACATGCTCGAGTACGGCACCGATCGTGTCGAGATGCACACTGACGCGATCGCCGCGGGGGAGCGTGTCCTGCTCCTTGACGACCTGGTCGCCACCGGTGGCACGGCGAGCGCCGCAGCGCAGCTGATTGACCAGACGGGTGGTGACCTAGTCGAGCTTTGCTTCATCATCGATCTCCCGGATCTGGGCGGCAGAAAAAAACTCGAGGCGGAAGGACGCAAGGTTTTCCATCTGATGGAATTCGAGGGGGATTGAGGCCCGTGAGCCGGCTCAAGTGAATGTCAACGGAGTTCGCGAACGGACCCTAACCGAAACCCCGGATGGCCGCGCGGTTTCGATCGTGGACCAGACGTTGCTGCCGGATAGGTTCGAGCATCTGCGGCTGGAGGACATCGCTGCCACAGCTTCGGCGATCAGCCGAATGAGCGTGCGGGGCGCGCCACTGATAGGCATCGCCGCCGCCTATGGCTTGGCGCTCGGATTGCGCGACGATGCTTCGGACGCCGGACTCGACCGCGCTATAAAACTTCTGATTTCGACCCGGCCGACCGCCGTGAACTTGCGCTGGGCCCTCGAAAGTGTCAGGGCCGAGGTCGCTCCACTCCCCGAATCCCAGCGCTTCAGTGAGGCTTGGGCGACAGCCGGCCGGATGGCGGAAGAGGACGTCGCGGCGTGCCAGGCGATAGGTCGTCACGGAGCCGTACTTCTCGAAAGTCTGCAGCAGCCGCGACGCGACGGTGGGCGTCTCAACATTCTCACCCATTGCAACGCCGGGTGGCTGGCGGCGATAGATGTCGGCACCGCCCTCGCGCCGGTCTACTTCCTTCACGATGCAGGTGTTCCGGTGCATGTCTGGGTAAGCGAAACGCGGCCGCGCAATCAGGGACTGCTCACTGCATGGGAGCTCGGTGCTCACGGAGTGCCGTTCACGCTAATTGTCGACAACGCTGCTGGATCGATCCTGCAGAGCGGGCGGGTTGACGCGTGCATTGTCGGGACCGACCGCGTTACTCGAAACGGTCACGTGTGCAACAAGATCGGAACGCTGCTCAAGGCTCTCGCAGCCGATGACGCCGGCGTGCCATTCTATGTCGCCGCACCGTCCGCGAGCATCGACTGGACGCTGTCGGATTCCGCTCTGATTCCCATAGAGGAGCGCTCCGCCGAAGAAGTACGCGGCAACGCAAACACGCCCGTCCTGAATCCCGGATTCGACGTGACGCCAGGCCATCTGGTGACAGCGCTCATAACGGAATATGGGGTCTGCCCGGCAACGGAAGAGGGTCTGGCTTCGCTCGTTCCAGAGGCGCGCCTGAAAGAAGAAAAACTACTGACCCCCGTTCCCCCCGAATCAACCGCTGCGAGTAGGTGGAAATGAGAAGTCTCTGGAGTGACAACGACGCCGGGAAATTCAACGGCGACCCCCTGGCTCTACGTGTCTACACATCGCGGCTGCTGGGCAGTGAGCCGGCACTCGTCCTTCACGGCGGTGGCAACACTTCGGTCAAGGTCACCACTCGTGACATCTTTGGAGACGAGGAAGATATCCTTTATGTGAAGGGCAGCGGATGGGATTTGGCGACTATCGAGGAAGCCGGATTCGCTCCGGTCAGGTTGTCGCACCTGAAGCGCTTGGCTGGTCTGGAATTCCTGTCCGACCCGGAGATGGTGAATGAGTTTCAAACCCAGACCACCCGGCCGGGCGCTCCGACTCCCTCGGTGGAGGCGATCCTTCACGCAGTCTTACCGTACAAGTTTGTCGATCACACTCACGCCGACGCGGTTGTCACACTTACCAATTCCGCGAACGGCCGATCACGCATTGACGAGGTTTACGGCAATGTCGCGGTGATCATTCCCTACGTCATGCCTGGGTTTCCGCTGGCCCAGCTGTGCGGGGAGCGGTTCGCACGTGAGGCAGGCCCGGCCACGATCGGCATGGTGCTGATGAACCACGGCATTTTTTCGTTCGGCGAATCGGCCTACGAGTCCTATGAGCGAATGATCAGTCTCGTCGATCGTGCCGAACAGTACTTGAAACGAAACAAAGCTTGGGGGGTCGAGTGGGATCCGCCGCGTCAACCGGCCGCGAAGGGGTGCTCCGAACTGCCCAGGCTGCGGAGGGAGATCTCCGATGCTGCTGGGTTCCCCCTAATTGTCTGGAGGCAGTCTGACGACCGTTCTCTCAGCTTCGCGCAGTGCAAGGATCTGGAGGCCATAGCGACGCACGGCCCTGCAACGCCGGACCATGTTCTCCGGACCAAGCGCCTGCCGATGATCGGCCGCGACGTGGCTAAATACGTTGACGAATACCGGGATTATTTCGTGCGGAACGGCGGCGGTGCGACGGGCAAGGTCATGGTGGACCCCGCCCCAAGAGTGATTCTCGATCCCACGCTGGGCATGTGCACGGTTGGGCGGTCTGCGGCGGACGCGGGGGTCGTCGCTGATATCTACTCGCACACGATCGACATAATCACGCGCGCATCCGCCCTCGGAGGTTACACCGCGCTTCCAGAGCGCGAGATATTCGACGTCGAATACTGGGATCTGGAACAGGCCAAGCTCGCGAAGTCCGGAGAAAGGAAAGTGTTCTCCGGTGAGATCGCCCTAATAACCGGCGCGGCCTCCGGAATCGGTCGCGCGTGCGTGGACTCTTTCCTGCGACGTGACGCTTCGGTAGTCGGCGTAGACATCAACCCGAAGATCTCAACGCTGTACCAGCGTCCGGATTTCAGCGGAATCCAGTGTGACATAACAGCCGAATTAGAGGTAGCGGCCGCTCTCGAACGCACTGTGAATTGCTATGGCGGGCTGGACATGCTTGTTCTCAACGCGGGGATCTTTCCCGCTAGCCGTCCGATCGCCGAACTGCCGAGTGAAGAGTGGAGCAAGGTGATGCGCCTCAACCTCGACGCCAATCTCACGCTGATGCGCCTTGCGTTTCCGTTACTGAAGCTTGCCCCACGCGGCGGCCGTGTAGTCATCATCGGTTCAAGAAACGTCGCCGCCCCGGGACCTGGAGCTGCAGCATACTCCGCTTCGAAAGCAGGCCTCAACCAGTTGGCCCGAGTGGCCGCTCTCGAATGGGGTGGGGATGGAATCCGCGTAAATTCGCTTCACCCTCACGGCGTATTCGACACGGGCATCTGGACGGATGAAGTACTAAGGTCACGCGCGCTGCTATATGGGCTAACGGTCGAAGAATACAGGAAAAACAACGTACTCAAGACTGAAATTACGAGCCGCGATGTGGCGGAGTTGGCTGCTGAGTTGTGCGGACCCGTCTTCGCCAAGACTACGGGTGCACACATTCCCGTCGACGGCGGGAACGACCGGGTGATTTAACGAGAATGGGACTACGACCCAGCACTCCGCAGCTGACGGGGGTTATCGGCGGAAGCGGCGTCTACGACATAGACGGGTTGACCGGAAAACTGTGGGTGAAGATTGCCTCACCCTTCGGAGAGCCGTCTGACGAGATCTTATACGGTGAACTCGACGGACTGCGGATGGCGTTCTTGCCGCGCCATGGACGCGGCCACCGCATACCGCCCTCGGAGATCAATTTCCGGGCAAACATCGACGCACTGAAGCGTGCCGGGGTCACTGATCTGATCTCCGTGAGCGCGGTTGGGTCGCTCAGGGAAGATTTGGTTCCGGGAACCTTCGTGGTGGTCGATCAGTTCATCGATCGCACTTTCGCCCGCCAGAAAAGTTTCTTCGGCAATGGCATGGTCGCGCATGTGTCCATGGCGGATCCGGTCTGCAAACGGCTGGGTGCCCATTTGATGCAAGCTTCCCGAGACGTCTCTGCGAAAGTGGTTGACGGCGGGACGTATCTCGTGATCGAGGGGCCGCAATTCTCTACGCGAGCTGAGTCGGAGTTGTACCGGCAATGGGGATGCGATGTGATCGGTATGACGAACATGCCAGAAGCAAAACTCGCGCGGGAGGCGGAAATGTGCTATGCGTCGGTGGCGATGGTGACCGACTTCGATTGCTGGCACTTGGATCATGACGAAGTTACGGTCGACGCGATCATCAAGGTTCTTGTCGCAAACGGGGACCAGGCGCGAACTCTGGTCAAGGCGGTCGCACCCAGACTTAACAGGGACTCGAGTTCGTCGATGTGCCGTTGCAAGATCGCCCTCAATGATGCGGTCATAACCGCCCCTGGTGCGAGAGAGCCGCTGATCGTTGAGCGTCTCCGCGCAATCGCCGGGCGCGTTCTGGGGAGCGAATGAAGATGGCCCACGAGTTCTCTTTTCTCCGCTCTACGCCTGATTAGCTCCGTGCCGATCAAATCATTCATTCGGACAGTTCCGCATTACCCGAAGCAAGGTGTGATGTTCAGGTCCCACCGCCATCAATCTGTTCTGGGCTCTGGACAGGATGCGGTCGATCCTCGAGATCGCCGCCGAGCGGCAGCCCGGTGACATTGCGGACAAGTTGCTCGGGGAGGCCTGCGCGATTCACGCGGAAGACATCACCACCAATCGGGCAATCGGTGCATTCGGCGCGGAGCTGCTTAGCGACTCCGACACGGTTCTCACCCATTGCAACGCTGGGGGGCTCGCAACCGGAGGCCACGGCACGGCACTGGGGGTGATTCGCTCCGCGGTTGAAGCCGGAAAACGGATCTACGTAATAGCGGGCGAGACGCGGCCGTTGCTTCAAGGCGCTCGCCTGACTGCGTGGGAGATGGTACAGGAAAACATTCCGGTCACGCTCGTCACGGATAATATGGTCGGTCATCTCATGGCGCGAGGTGAAGTAGATGCGGTCGTGGTCGGAACCGATCGTGTCGCCGCGAACGGGGATGTGGCGAACAAGATCGGTACCTACACCATCGCGGTTCTTGCGCGGCGTCACGACATCCCGTTTTATGTGGCGTGTCCGCTATCGAGCATCGACCTTTGCACCGACAGCGGCGCAGATATCCCGATCGAGGAGCGGGGTTCCGAGGAAGTGACCGGCTACCGAGATGTTCAATGGGCGCCCGCGGCGTGTTGGTGCGGAATCTATCCTTCGACGTCACACCAGCAGAGCTCGTGAGCGGGTTGATCACTGAGAGAGGGGTAATAGCTCAGCCAAACCGTGGAAAGCTCGCTGCGTTGTTCGCGGAACGACATTAGCTGCTGCGAGGAGTGGTTTCGGCTCCAGAAAGGCACCCCAAACGACGGACGTACCAGGAGACCGGCACTAGGATCAAAGATTCATCGGAATCGTTGCCCCGACCGAACGATGCATGATAGCGCGATCAGTATCTGCGGGGCCAATCAGTGGCGCCGAAGATTTCGACTTCATGAGTGAGTAAGGCATGGGGTTATTCCTCCCCGTTTCCAAACGCTTGACCTGTGGGGGAGCCTTGATAGGCTGCGAGATCGCTCAGCGAAAAATCGCGCTACCGGGGAGTGGATGAAATGGTCGAGCAGTTTCGATACTACCTGGCTCACCCTGAACCCGCCGTGCAGATCGACTCGCATGCGCGCGAGGGCAAACTGCGCGAGCACCGGTACGCACGAGTGCTCCGCACTCTGGTGTGCTCCCGGATTAGACCCTATTGCCCTCGACGCGTTCCCGCTAAGTTTAACCCTTTCTCGCGGCTCGTTCCTGCCGTCAGGCAGAGTCCAACAGTCCGTCAATGCCGCATATTCTTTTCATACATGCACTGCTTAAACTCGCATCCGCCTGCGGCGGTCACCTGTTGATTGTTCTCGCGTGAACGACAGGGTTCCGGGACTCGTCTCCATCGGCATCACGGTGTACAACGGCGAGACGGATCTGAGAGAAGCTCTCGAATCGCTACTCGCCCAGGATTACGAGAACATCGAGGTAGTGATCCTGGACAACCGCTCGACTGACGGCACTGCTGAGATCTGTCGAGAATTCGCGGCGCTGGACCGGCGCGTCCGTTACGTCGTGGACGAGCGACGGTCAGACGTTGTTGAAGGGCAGAAGAAAGTCGCGGCGATGGCGCGCGGCGAATACTTCATGATCGCGTGTGACGACGACGTCTATCGTCCGAGCTACGTCCGGCGAATGGTGGAATTGCTGGAGGCCGACCCCGGCGTGGGGATGGCATACTCGGGACTCGGTTTCGTTTACCCCGACGGCTCCGTGCGCGACGTAAATTTGGCGCCGAAGTACTTTCGGAGTCGCCGCCAATCGGCGCTTGCAAATTTCGCTTTCTATCTCCTCTATCGCACGCCGATCCCGTTGATGTTTGGTCTCGTCAGGGCCGACGTTCATCACGAAGCTCTCCTCTCATATGAGATGGTGGACAACCGGGGCAGCGATCACGACAACCTCTACATGCTGAAGTTGCTGAGCATCGCAAGGTTGAGTAGCACTCCGGAAGTGCTGTTTTTTTACCGCCAGCGAGACCGGGCCACACGCGCTCCGTTCGTGATTCCAGATGGCGCGCTGATGCGTTACGCGTCGCGCACGCTGCATCAGCTTCACGTATCGAGAGCGGTCGCGCACATCGTCGCGGCGGCGGGTTTTAGTCGGGCGCAGAAACTGGCGATGCATCTTCACAACGTGGCGGCGTTCACCTACCACGTAACGTTGGCCCATGCTTTGGCTACGAGGTGGTATCGGCGGCTTCGCGGCGAGTCGTACACCTGACCTCGTTCGCGACTCACGGGATCGCGCCGGAGGGCGGTGGCGGGCTCCCCGAACCGGAGATGGGAGTCGCGGCCACCAGCGGCACTCCCGCCGGCCGCCAGTTTGCGGAAGCCGTCACGATCGCGGTCGGACGTGCGGCCGCCGCAGTCGGGCAAATCGTCGCTGTCCGGGTTTCGACCGAGCTGCTCGTCCCGGCGCAGATGGCAGGAGTCGCGGAAATCGGGAGCGTCGCCTACTTCTGCCTGATGCTCGTCTCGCCGGTCGGGCAGTACGTGATCCGCGGTTTCGGCGAGTGGCGCGAAGAGGGCGTTCTCAAGACCTACGTCCGGCGGTATGCCGCTTACGCGATGGGCGTTGCAATCCTTGCCGGCGTCGTCGGTGCGCTGTTGCAAAGCAAGCTCGGGATCGTAAGCGGGTTCACTCCGCTGATGGTGGGCGCATTACTCGCCCTTTATGTCGTCGCGACGCCGCTCAACACGCTAGGCACCAGCGGGGCGAACCTGATGCGCAAGCGGATCCGCTGCGCGGTGTTCTCGAACGTGCCGGTATGGGCCGGACTCCTGATATCGATCGCCGTGCTGCGCGCGACGAGCGCGGGCGCAGCCGGTTGGGTAGCCGGCCAGTACCTGGGGTTGGCCATTTCGTCGTTCTCATTCTTCGTACTGTGGCGTGCGCTCGGAAGACCGAGAAGAAGCCACGATTCGACCGGAACGCTATCCTTCACGCGCCGCGCGGTATTCGCTTTCGCGTGGCCGGTGATCGTTACGAACATTCTCTGGTGGATCCAGTCGCAAGGCTATCGGTTTGTGCTCGGCAAGGCGCAGGGTGCGACGAGCCTCGGTCTTTTCGTCATCGGTTACGGGCTCGCCGCCGCGCCGATCGCGCTGTACGAGGGAATCTTTGCGCAGATCTACGAGCCGGAATACTACGGCAACCTCAAGGGGCAGGGGCCTGAAGGGCAGGCGCTCGCGTGGAACCGGTACGCCCGCGCTTACCTTCCTGGGTTAGTGATCGTGGCTGTTTTCATTGCCGCCGGCGGTCCTTTTCTAGCCACGCTGCTGGTCGGCGCGCAATTCAGACACGCGGCAATGATCGTAGTCGGATGGGCGGCGTTCATCGAGATGTTGCGGGCTGCTTCATCAATGCAAAGCCATCTCGGCATCGCCAAGGTGGACATGCGGATCGTCATCGCGCCGGTCGCGGCGGGCGCTTTCCTCGCTCCCGTATCGGTCTTGCTTCTCTCGCGTCGCGATCCTCTCGTCGGAACCGCTCTCGGACTTCTCACCGCGGCGGTCGCGGTGATGGTGATCGTTTTCGTAATCAGCCGCCGAGCGCTCCCGATTCGCTGGCCGCTCCGCCGCTGTCTCGAAGCCGCGTTCGCCGCAGCGCCAATGGCACTCGCGCTCTACGCCGCGTCACGCGAATGGCGGTCGCCATCAGCGTTTCGAGCTCTGATCGTAGTAGTCGCCAGCGGCGCGTACACACTTGCCGTCATCGGCTTTTTCTACCTGTTCCGCGAGCGCAGACTGATGACGGGGCGCGTGCTCGTGTGATTCGGCGACGCTAACGAGATGAGACGGTGATGGACGCGCTTCAGATGGCGATTGCCTGGAGAAAACCTCTGGTGGGTCTTTTGCATCACGCGAACCGGGGGAGCCAGTACGCCTGCGCCGACTACCGGGCACTGCTCGATCAGCGCGGAATCACGTGCAGCAGGAGCCGGAAGGGAGATTGCGGGGATAACGCCGTGGCTGAGCGCTTCTTCGCCAGACTCAAGAAGGAGATGGTCGACGATTCAGACTGAAACACCAGGAAAGAAACCAGAGCCACGCTGTTCGAGTACATCGAGGTGTAGTACAATCGGGCGCAGCGGCACTCGAGCCTCGGCTATGTGTCCCCCGCCGAGTTGTATTTTCTGCTCTCGTGGGTGCGGTACCGATAATTGCATCCGACGGTGTACGTGTCTCCCTTCGCATCGATTCGCAATCACCGCTGGATCCGGCTGGGCCCGGGATGCAGGGTGGATCACTCCGTCACCCTGTGGTGCACCTTCCTCAAGGTGGGCAAGTTCGTTGACTTCAATCCGGGAGTGGCTGCGTACGGGCGCGTCGAGATCGGTGACTTCGTGCTGATCGCGCCCAACGTGATGATCGCCGGGGGAAACCACGGAACCGCGAGGATCGAGACCCCGATGTATCTTCAGCGCGACTCGTCGCGTGGGATCGTGATCGAGGACGATGTGTGGATAGGCGCGAACGCCGTGATACTCGACGGAGTGCGCTTTGGCCGCGACGCGATTGCGCGAGTCGGGCTTCTTCGCGCCCCCTGGGCGCGAATGCGCCGAGCCCAGGTTCGCCGCGACTACCGGCGACGGAGGGACGGCCATGCAGAGTCCCCGCGGAGCGAGGGCTCGTTTACGACGAGCGGGCGGTACCCGCTTCCGTGCGCGCACGACTTGCGCGTTGGGGCTACAGTCCGGAGCTGCGCCGGCGAACTCTTCTAAGCTATCGGGAAACTCGCAAGCCACAGCCAATTGGAGTCGGGCGAAGAAAATACTTGTCCATGTTGCGCACCTTTGCAGTATCCGGCTGCAATGCGCTGACTAGCGCACGTATTTCGTCCTCAGATTTGTGATGCTGGTATTGATGCGAACCATAACAGTCAAAGGTATTGAGCTTCGTGTTCTTGAATCGCCGCTTTATGCGCGCCCATGTGGCTTCCCCGGCCAGTCGCGGAATATCGCCTTGTACACAGAAACCGGATTTCTCCAGAAACACCCCAAACCCGGGCACCAGTCGAAGGGCGGCCATGATGCGTGAATAAAGCATGATAAGGCCGAAAGGCATACGCGACAGTACCGCGCGTAATGGTCTATAAACAAGATGAAAGCGCACCCAGCGCACCAATCCTTGGTCATTCAGCGGATAACAATTGAACACAAACTCGCCACCTGGCGCCATCAGCGCATAGAGCGCATGGGCGGTCTTTTCAACTGAGGGGGTGTGTTGAATCACATTATGGCAATAGACAATGCCGTTAATGCTTTTGTCACGCAGGGGGGGGGCATCGATGGAGCACTGAATCACATCCACATTCTTGAATCCGGCAAGATTGCGCTTCACAACATCGTCGACAGCATGCGAAAGATCCATCATGATCACGTGGCTAGCGCCATATTCCGCGAACCACTTGCTCTGTGCGCCGCTGCCCCCCCCTGCATCCACAATCAGCTTACTCTGAAAAACATCGGTCGTGCCGAAGGTATTCGCAACGGTGTGGGAGAGCCAGTTCACCTTGAAGTCGGTAAAGTTGAAATAATTCCATTCATCGCCAAAAGACTCCACGGTCTTGGTGGGCACAAAATCTATAAAACGAGGGATACCGTTGATGATGGGATAACGTTTGCCGGTAGGCGTAACCAGATCACCGGATTGGATGTTGCCGTCAGCATCGGAAACCGCATCGACAAGTTGAAGCGGCGCCTTGGTGACAGGCTCGCAGAGGTAGTCGAGGAGGTTGGGAGTCATAGGATTTGTTCGAGTCAATTAGGTATTATTCGAAACGCACAACACGTTGGTTTCTTTTCGGTACCACCACATCGTGGAGCATGGACTGAACGAACGTAGGTTCAGCAAACGAAATAGCATCGTATAAATAAGGAATTAATCTATGACCCCACAACTTCTTACACTCTCGTCAATACTCTCGCCAACAGATGCCGTCTGCTGGCCCTTCGCCTCTTTCCTTCGTACTCTTCGCATGGGTGGTGTCCTTGTCGCTGTGAGTGAAAATCCTTTCCGGGGATCAACACTCTAGTAGGAGGCACCACCCGAATTTCAACTAGACCTGGGACTCATCCAAGCGGGTCAACTCCACCTCCTTATTTATACGATGCTATTCCGTTTGCTCAACCTACGTTCGTTTGTTCTAAGTTTGTTGGTCATAAATGCTGCGATTGGAGTGATCATATTTCTATTTCCTGAATCCTACATCGATTATGGCCGTCAATGTTTTGGATTTGGCTTTTTGTCCTTTCTTACGGCAATGTGGTTTTTTCGTAATAATTTATTGTTTCAATCTAGATTATTGCTTTTGGTTACTATCGGCTATTACGCAGGGCTTATCAAAGCGATTGATCCTTCAGCAGCCTTTTCACCAGTTGGGATTGAGGCACAGACGTTGGAAGTCGGTGCGAAGATGTTCGCACTTACCTCGCTGGCGTTGCTGGGCGCGTTCGGTGGCTTGGTAATTGGATTTAGGCTATCGCGGAAACCTGGTTCTACTTGGCCAGCAACAACTGCGCTTATGTCTTTTTCTTCATCATATTTTTACTTTGCGACTGTAATTGTTTTTATCACCGGTTACTTATCAGCCCGAAGTTATGGGAATACCGTTTTCGAATCTGGTTACGCAAGTGGTAGCGGGAAAGGGCAACTTCTCGGAAATTTACAAGCGATTGGTGTTATTGCGATGGTGGTGGCCGTTACCGCTGGCTCACGTTCAAGCAGACGATGGGTCACACCGTTTCTGATTTTTCTTGGAAGTTATTTTTTCATCTGGGGAATATTTTTACGCGGCGGACGAATCGACGTGTTGTCAGGGATATTGGCCGTTGTTATTGGGCCAGCTGCAGCAAATGGACGAATTGCCCGTTTCAGACTTCGGCACTACGTTGTATTTGTTTTTGTGGCACTCGCCATGGAGGCTTGGGGTACATTAAGAACTACGTTATCTTCGGCGGAGGCTCCAGAGGAGACCATTGTAGAAGATTACAAGGGATTGATGGACTTGGGCATATATAACGCGGGTACGATTAGCAGTATTGCGACGACGTTTTCTAACACTGTAGACATGATGGGTACAGCGGTCAATTTTGATCATGGTAAGAGCTACTTTGATTACGTCCTTCGGACGCCGCCAGAATTTATTTATCCTAATCGCCCGCGAGATTTGGCATGGATGTTTCAAGATTTGGGATACAGTGCTATAGGGGGCATGTTCGAGCTGGCTGAAGCTTTTTTTAATTTTGGCTTGATCGGCTGCCTACTCGTCCCATTCTGTATTTCATACGCAATTGGCGTCACCTATAGGAAAGCGTTGCGAGGACAATTGTTGTGGTTCTTTATTTTGGCGTCAGTTTTGGCAGAAACATTTCGTGGTGGTTGGTATCAAACTTTTGCTTTCTACAAAGGCGCTGTAACAGGCATTGTTTTATATTTTGCTTTCGTTTTCGTTGCAAATTCATTTGGTCAGCGGCGCGTCATTGCGCGTGCGTGATGCTCGTACACCACTCGCTGCTTAGGCATTCCTCCCGGAATCGCCCGTTGAAGCTTTCGATGAACGCATTCTCAACCGGCTTACCAGACCGGATGAATTGAATAGCCACGCCGTGAGGATGCGCCCAGAGATCGAGCGCTCTGCCCGCGAGCTCGGGGCCGTTGTCGCAGACAATGCTTCGAGGAAGACCCCGGCCTTCCCGCTCCGACACGATGTGAAGCCGCACTCGTAACCCCAGCCTGGCCTCATACCGGCCAAATCACGCAGGCGCTCTCTGATGATCTTCGTGGCGTCCCCTTCGCAAGCGATAGTGCCAACGGGACCGGCTGGGACCGATCAACTCACATGCGTGGCGCGCGCTCGTCGGAAAGCCTTCGAGCAAATGGGTGACGACGTCGCGCCGCTGTCCGCTCGTCACAGACCTCGCGAATCGAGGTGGAACCTCCAGCCTCATACAGAACCGCGATTATCTGCTCAGTAAATCTCATCCTCTTGATCAGTCCTCGCCGCCTCAAGGCAGATTAGGACTCATAACCTACGAAATGGCTCCGATTTCGGGGAGGACGTCAATACGTCTAGAAATGGAGTAAATCGACTGCGCTAGCCAATCGCTGATCCCATGTGTGTTCGCGAACCGCCCGGGCTCTACCGGCAGCTCCTATCGTTTTCCGTTCCGCATCGTTGGCGAGGTAATAACGCAGTTTCTCGACACACTCGTTAATCGTTTTGTAAACAGCAATCTCCTTACCGATTTCATAGTGCTTCTGCAGATCGGGGTTGTAGCTAGTAAGATACAGACTTCCAGACATTGGCCCATCGAAATCGCGTAATTTGAGAGTAACTATTTTGCTCGAGTGTCCAACAAACCCCGTGCCGAGAACTATTTTGGCTCTGGCGAATAGTTTAGGAACCTCGTTGCCCGCTATATGGCCATTTTGGAATCCGTTACCGAAGCACTCGATCCGAATTCCCGCTGCCCTAACAGCATCGACGAGCTTTCCTCTTTTACCGTAATTATTTCCGACGAACACAACATCCAAGTCTTTGTCACCTGAAGGTTTAAATAGTTCAGGATCACTCCCGAACGGCCAGTAAATAGCAGGGCACCCTTCAGACAGATAGCGAGGCACGTATTCCTCGGTCGTCTGCAAAGTAAGATCAACGCCTTCGACGAGTCCTATAAAACCCATACGCACGTTATCCTGCGTGCTCCAATGTACCGGTAATCTATCATCCATTGCCATATTAATGACGGGAATACCCATTTTCCTTACCGATTGCAACGCGTGGACAGATAATTGTTGCGCCGTCATCGTACCGATGACGCAATCTACTCGGCGCTCCGCATTTAATGCTCTGATGTGTTCCACAAGATGGCGACTGTTCGACTCTCTAGCTCTGTAGGCCGAAACGCCAATTGGTGGATTCAATCCATATTCCCCCTGCATATTGTAGTAGAGGCTCAATTGACCAAAACGAGCAAGCGACTGCAGAAACCCAGTCGCCTCATGATCGTAATAAGTACCCACACAGTAAATATGCATCGGTGCGGCTGGCCAACGAACCTGCTGGACGCCGGCACCGCGCATTCTGTCATGCAGCATCTTAATTAAGTTCCTCCTGTCCCAGTTAGCAGGGACGCAAGCGACCTTGCTTTCATAGACCCGGCTAATGCGCGCCAACTGCACCGACAACGCAACATCCTTAATAAAGGAATTCAGCGCGTAAATCACTCGAGACTTCTTAAGTGATTCCTTTATCATTGGGCTCGTTCACGGACGAGGTCATTAGAAAAGATTTCGTGTGATCCGCGAGGACAGAGGTGGGGATGAGTCCCAAGTCTAGTTGAAACTCCAATTAAATTCCTTGGACCTTGCGTTGCCCCGGCAAAGGAAAACAATGGCAAGGTGTCTTTAATGCGGTCTGCGCAGATGATCTGCCATGCGGAGCGCGAGGGCGGCGATTGTGAGGCCGGTGTTGGCGTAGCCGCTGGCGGGGATGAGAGAGCCATCGCACACATACAAGTTTTCCAGTCCGTGGACCCGGCCATTCTTGTCGCACACACCCTGATCGGGTGACGCGGCCATGCGGGCGGTGCCAGAATGGTGCGAGGAAGAGAATATGTTGCTGGGCCAGCACGGGAACACGTTTGCGTTCGTGACCATATTGCCCAGTATATTCAGCGCCTGGTGAATTGATTTCTGCAGGGAGAGGATGTAAGTAGCTGGCATGTCCCACTTCCGGTAGATGTTGGGGCTTTCTTTATCCCCCCAGACGTTGCGGGTGGTGGCGGGCGGTTGTTCCGCAACCATCAGTAGTGAATAGTGCTGGGTGGGCAGGTGGATGCGGAACCTAAAGGAAAGGATATCCAGAATATCGTCCCAGTGAGTCAGCAGGCGGAAGTAAGGCCGCGGGTTGAACGGTTCGTTCCTTAGCTCGGTGAGTACACTTCGCACCCTGACTCGCGGGTGCGGCGTCCGGTGGTAGATAGCCGCCGGTCTGAGCTGGAAGGAAACCTGCAGGCCATCTTGCTTGACAACCAGCGGCAAGCGGAGATTGCCGTCAGTATGGGGCGCGGGATAATTCCACAGATTGTAGAGCGGCGCGTCCAGAGTGATTTCGCCCACAAACGCAGATGGGTGGTCCTCGTAATGGAGGCCAGCTTGTTGCAAAGCCGGAAGCGGGAAGTGTTCGGCCAGTTTTTGAAGCAAAAGTGGTGTACCGAGGCCACCGGCGGCGAGAATGAAGACATCGCCGCTGACCTTGTGCTCGCCATCTGCGCTCTTGACCAACAGGTGACGAACTTCTCTCTTTCCATCGTACAACAAGGCAGTGACCTCGCCTTCAACGACCTTGACGCGCCCTTTCAGTTTGAGAGAATGCCATGTATTGACACGCTGACGGGGGAAAAATAAACCTTGTCCCAGTTTCTTTTCCGGGAAGCCAATGGCCAAGTACTTCTCGCGTAGCGTTTCTACAGCTGCCATCACGGCACTTTGGGGTGCACCGGCAAGCTTCGGATAGGCTTGAGTGTAATACGGCGCCAGTTCTGATTTGCAAAATGGCCATTTCTCCTGAAAGATATCCTCGTCCACTTCGATAAGGCCATTGTGCCAGAGGGCAGTAGTTCCCCCGAGCCCGGAGCCGATGTGTGGGTAGGTGACGGCGGGTGTGGCAGTATCCAGCACACGCTGTTGCAACGGCGTGGCCTGCGAGCCGAGTTCGACAATAGTGATGTCCCAACTCTCGGCTAGGCGGTCTGCCAAAACGCAGCCTCCGAGACCTGCGCCAACTATGACTAATTTTGGCTTCACGCGGCCATTCTAATTGACTTGGTCTCAAGGTCGAAGTGCAAGCTTAAGAGATTGTAGCTGAGCGGACCAAGCCTCGGCAGGGTCATCCGGACGCGGGGTTTACGGGTGCGATCGTTCAAGTGTTCGGCTATGGAATACAACTGGCGCTCCGTTTGTTTAAAAAGAGATTGTCATGTGTGGAATTTATGGGCTGGCTCAGGTTATTAGAGCGCGCTTGGTTTTCATGCTGACGTCAATTGCGTGGACGTTGCCGGCGGGACAGGTAGAGGGGCTGTACAGGGCTGTCGGGCGCCTCCAAGTAGTAAATTAATATCTTCGCCAAACCCTTCGCAAGCGGTCGGTTTTTCAGCCGAGAATGGATATTTTACAGGCCCTTCCGCGTAGCTTGTCTTTGACACGGATGAAATGCACGAACGGCTGAAGCGGTTCCTCGGAGTGTACTCGGAATCCCGAATCAACGATTTCATTGAGCGGGAGGTCGCGGCGTTGCCGGCGGGGTCCAGGATACTCGATCTCGGCTGCGGATCCCAAAGATACCGCAAGCACTGCGATCAGCTCCGGTATTATGCGCAGGATTGGGGTAAATCCTCTGAGGGGCTGGGCAGCACGCGGGAAGAATATGTGTACGGGCAGCTCGATTACTTGGGAAACTGCTGGAACGTCGATGAGGAAAGCGGCCACTTCGACGCGATATTGTGCACCGAAGTTCTCGAGCACGTGCCGTATCCCGAGAAAACCATACGAGAGATCGCGCGTCTGCTCAGGCCCGGCGGAAAGCTGTTACTCACTGCGCCGTTGATGTCCCTGCGGCACATGAACCCGCATTGGTTTCAGCCGGGGCTTTCCGACAACTGGTACGAGTTTTTTCTGCCTAAGTACGATTTGTCCATTACCAGAATGGATACGATCGGCGATTACGCGATGCTGCTGAAATCGGAGCTCGTACGCGTGTGGGCGCATCACAAGTGGGCGGTGCCGTTCATGCTTCCGGCAATCGTTTTCATGTCCCTGTTTTTCAAGGCGGATAAATCCGCTTTTCGGAACCTCGCCTGCATGGGCTACCACATCGTCGCAACGAAAACGCCTCGGGATTGACGTTTCGGCGGCAATCTCTTTTCGTCCCACTCAAGCCAAATACAGGTCGCGCAAATGAGTAGCCCAAGATTCTCGATCTGCATCCCGACGTTCAACCGGTCCTCGGAGCTGCGGCAGCTCTTCGACTCGATCCTGGGCCAGCGTTTTACCAACTATGAAGTGATCTGCTGCGACGACTTCACCCCCGAGCCGGCGCGAGCGCAAAAACGCGAGATGGCCCAAGCGTATGAGCGCCTTTTTGATGGACGGCTGAGGTACGTTGAGAATCCGCGGAATCTCGGCTACGACAGAAATCTGCGCACCGCGATGGACTACGCGGCGGGTGAGTACATCGTGCTGATGGGAGACGACGACCTGCTGGCTCCCGGCGCGCTCGAGCACTTCGATGCGGTGTTGACCGCGAACTCGAACCCCCGATTCCTGCTTCGCTCTTACGCGACCTTTCGAGACGACCCGAGCGTTCAGGAGCAGATACACCGGTATTATCCGCGAGAGACCCGGTTCCAGCCGGGTGCGGAGACAATCAAGCGGCTGTTTCATCGCGCCGTTCTGGTCTCCGGTCTCGTCATCCACCGGGCCTCGGCGGTTGAGAACAGGACCGATAAGGTAGACGGGACTCTTTACTACCAGCTCTACGTCATCGCGATGATCCTGTCGCGGCTCCCGGCGGTCGCCACCCCACAGATCACCGTTTACAACCGCCTGATCGGTCCGGAGAAATCCGTATTCGGCAATTCGCAGAGCGAAAAAGGTTTTTGGGAACCGGGCAAGCGCACGATCGCGAGCAGTCTCTACCAGATGAAGCAATACCTGAAGGTGGCGAAAATCGTGGAGGATGATTCCGGCCTCGATGTCTATCGCGGCATCCGGAATGAGCTTTCAAAATACTCCTATTCCTTTCTTTCCTATCATTCCGACAAGGGTGCGCGCGCTTTCATCGCGTACGCGCGCGATCTCATTCGCGCCGGTTTCGGACGTGAGCCTTTCTTCTACGTTTACGTAACGGGCCTCCTGACGCTGGGACCCGGCCGCTGTTACTGGATCATCAACCAGATCAAAAGACGCTTGGGGCACACGCCGCGGCTGTAGCGGCGTGCCGGGTCATCCGCCGGCTGCATTCCTGATCTCCTCGACCCAATCCACCACCTGCCGCATTCTCGACTCGACGTCGTGACCGTCGGCGATCACCCGGGCTCGGCCGCGTTCCGCCACCGAGCGGCGCGCGTGCCCGTCCGCGAGGTAGTGGCGGATTTTTCTCACCAGTTCGTCCTTGTCGCGAAAAAAATCCGCTTCGACGCCCTCTTCGAAGAGAGACGCCAAATCGTCCGAGTACTCGGAGAGCAATAACGTTCCGGCCGCGGGGATCTCGAAGCATCGCCTCGTGTAGGTGTCACGGTTGAGCTTCGACAGAAAGCAAAGCGCGATCTTTGTTGCGCAGACCGCCTTGTTGTAGTCTTCCCCACGAACGGGATTGACCGGCCACAGATGCGCGAGGACGTCGGAGACAGGCTTGGGCGGATAGTCGGGACCATACAGCTGCAGCGCGACGCCCGCTTTCGCAATCTCCTCCAGGCACTCGATTCGATTGTCCGGCTCATAGTGACCGATGAACGCCACGTCGCATCCGAATCGCGCCTCGTCCTCCGGCGAAAGTGCCACGAGACGGTTCCGCTCCGGCACGAACCAGGAGCGAAGGACCTCCACCCGTTTCGCGCCGATCCGCAGGAAGTCGGCAACGTTGTGTTGGCGGTACGCGAGCATCAGGTCGTAGAACGGTACGCTCGCCAGGAAATGTCGCCACAGCAAGCCCGGCTGCCGGCGCGAAAACGGATCGTCGTTGTTGTACCCGACGAGGACGGCTGACGGGAGCTCCCTCTTGATGCCGGTCAACGTCGCTTTCTTGACGTGGGTTCCCCGATAGACGAAGACCATCTCGGGCCGGAAAGCGACCGCGGCCGCTATGAAGTCGCGATTGAGCTGGCGCAGCCGATTCCCGAACAGGAATTTGTTCTGGATTTTTCGGCTGATGATGTCCGGACTCAACCGCTCAGCCGGCTTGTGCTTTGCGTGAAAATAGGAATGCCACTTGAAGGGACGGACTTCGTGTCCGAGCGTTTTTAGCGCCCGGTACGCGGGCTCCTCGTGAATGTCCGCTTCCCAATCTCCTACGAACAGAATGCGCATTGCCCGCCGGGTCGGATCGCTCAATCGCCGGAGCGCAACAGCATTCGCTCGATGCCCTGACGGAACGTGAGCTTCGGCGTCCACTCCAGGAGCGCCGAGGCCTTAGCAATGTCCGCGTACACGTCGTTGATTTCTCCGCGGCGCGTTTCTCCGTCCGTTTCGATCGGCAAGTGCGTTCCAGCGACGTCTTGAACGGTTTCGATGACGTCCCGCACGCTGAGCGAACGGCCCGAGCCGATGTTGATCACCTGATAGCCCGACGCGAAGTTGAGGGTCCGCACCAGCGCGTCCACGAAATCGTCCAGATAAACGAAGTCCCGCCGCGGCGCGAGATCGCTGACTCGAATTGCCCGTTTCTCCCTGATCTGTCGGATGATCTGGGGAATTAGAAATATGTCCGGCTGGCCCGGTCCGAATATGTTAAAGGGCCTGATCACCGTGACCGACGTGCCGTAACAGGAGGCGTAGAAGGCGCACGATTGTTCGGCGAGGTACTTCGATAGTGCGTAGGGATTATTGGGGCGGGGGATGACGTCTTCGGAGACCGGCAGACGCTCCGGTGCTCCGTAGAGATATGCACTCACGAAAGTCAGTCGAGCGCCGTGAGTGCGGCAGTACTCAAGAACGTTGGCGGTGCCGAGCACGTTGGTTCGCTGAAATCCGGCTGGATCGAGCCAACTGTCTGGTACGAAGGTGCGTCCCGCGAGGTGGAAGACGTGCCGGGCCGCAGGGGCTCCGGCCAGCGTCTCCCGCCGCGCGATGTCTCCGTGCTCGCTGGTAAGCTCAAAGACTTCGTGACCGGACCGTTTCAGTCTTCTGCACAGGGCGCCCCCGATGAAGCCCGCTGCGCCCGTGACGAGGACGCTAGTCACTGAGGAATCGCGACTTCAATGAGTCGAACTCTTCGATCGCGCGGGCGTAGTCCTCCGGACGTCCAATGTCCAGCCAGTACCCCTCGAATGGACGTACAGTCACCTCTTTTTTTTCTGCTATAAGGTCCAACATCAGGTCATCGAATCCGTAGGGCTTGCTGGCGGGAACCGAGTCAAGCGCCTCCCGGCTGACCATATAGACACCCATGCTGACCTCATACCGAGCCGTCGGTTTCTCATTGAACCCGGTAAGGCGCCCACTCGACCTATCCACTTCGAGGACTCCGTAGTCTATCGCCTGCTCCCGCGAGTGAGATGATATCGTGAACAGCTTACCCGACGCCAAGTGGGCATCGTGAAAGGCGGCGAAGTCCAGATCCGTCAAGACGTCGCCGTTCATTACGAGAAAATGTCGCGGCAAATCGCCGATCAAGCGCAAAGGCCCGATCGTTCCGAGCGGCGACTCTTCCAGGGAGTAGTCGATGGCTATACCCCACCTGGATCCATCTCCGAAGAAGGCCTTGATCAAGTTCGCCTGGTGGTTGACGGCCATCGTGACGCGGTCGAACCCCGCCGCGGCCAGTTGTCTTACGACGACTTCCAGAATCGGGTATTCGCCAAGTGGCATCAGCGGCTTGGGCAACACAATAGTATAGGGCCGCAATCTCGCGCCCTTGCCGCCGGCGAGAATCACCGCTCGCCTAGACATTATACACATCGGTCCGGTAGCGGGCGAGGTTGGAGGGCTTTCGGAACCATTCGATGGTTTCGGAGAGGCCTTTCCTGAAACCGGTGAGGCCCGCGTAGGCCGGGCGCCAATTCAGGATCGAGGCGGCTTTCTCGTTTGAGGCGAGCAACCGCTCGACTTCGCTCGTTGGCGGCCGGAGCCGCTCCCGCTCGGTGACGATCTCGATTTGCGCACCCATCAGCTCCCCGATGAGAGTAGCCGTGTCGCCGATCGAGATCTCGAAATTGCTGCCGAGGTTTATCACCTCGCCGATTCCGTTGTCGGAATTCGCCGCGGCGATGAACCCTTCGACCGTGTCCGCGACAAAATTGAAGTCCCGAGTCGGAGTCCTCGCGCCGAGCCGGATTTCTCTCGCGCCGTCCGCAATCTGTGTTATGATGGTGGGAATTACAGCGCGTGCCGATTGGCGCGGACCGTACGTATTGAACGGGCGGATGATCGTGACCGGCGTGTTGAACGAAGTGTAAAAGGACATCGCGAGTTGGTCCGCGCCGATCTTGCTCGCCGAATAGGGCGACTGACCTTGAAGCGGGTGATCCTCGGTGATCGGTACGAATCGCGCGGTGCCGTACACCTCGCTCGTTGAAGTATGCACCACCTTCGAGGCGCCCAGGTCGCGGGCCGCTTGCAACACGTTCAACGTCCCCTTGATGTTGGTGTCCACGTACGAATCGGGGGAGTGATACGAATAGGGAATCGCAATGAGGGCGGCGAGGTGGAAGACGACGTCGCAATCCTTCATCGCGGTGCGGACGCCGTTCGGATCGCGCACGTCGCCCGCAAAAACCTCAAACCGGCCTTTCACATCATCGCCGCATTCGTCCAGCCAGCCCCACGAATTGAAGGAGTTGTACAGGACGAACGCGCGAACGTCGAATCCTCGGCGGACGAGCGCCTCCGTGAGATGCGAGCCGATGAATCCATCGGCGCCGGTTACGAGCACGCGGGGCTTCTCAGGCATTGCGGCTCGCGGCCACCTTTACCCGATCGCCTTCGATGCGGTCGGGCGCGCGTAGTCCGAAGGCGACTCCGGACGGAAGTGAAGATTCGTTCGCGGGCGACTGCGGTTCCGCGGCGCTGGCGACTTCCGACAGGAACATCAAGGTTTCGCGGGCGCACCGGGTCCAATCGTAGGCCTTAGCGCGTTCGAACGAGATTGCGGATCTTTCGCTTCGCAGGCTCGGAGACGTGATCATCGCGTGCAGCGACTGAAAAATTTCTTCGGGTTTTTCGGGATTGAAGTACACCCCGCCGTCGCCGAGGATCTCGGTCATCGGGCCGCTGTCGGAGCAGGCGATCGGCAACCCCGACGTCATCGCCTCGAGCAAGATGAGCGGCATGTTTTCGCAACTAGAGGCGAACACGAACAGGTCCGCTTCGGCATAGCTCGCCAGCAGTTCCGGGTACAATACCTTTCCCCTTTGGCGGATCAACTCGCCTTCCGGATCGACGCGATCAACTGTCTTTTGGAGCCGCTTCATCGCCGGCGGGTAAGCGGGGCCGACGAGCTCGAGGACGACGGGAAAGCCGCCGGCGCGGAGTCTTGAGGCGGCCTCCGCGAC
The DNA here is from genome assembly GCA_030647905.1 of Gemmatimonadaceae bacterium. Taxonomy (NCBI): domain Bacteria; kingdom Pseudomonadati; phylum Gemmatimonadota; class Gemmatimonadia; order Gemmatimonadales; family Gemmatimonadaceae; species Gemmatimonadaceae bacterium. Next base: position 24,608 of record JAUSJA010000011.1, read on the forward strand.
TTCGGGGTGGTGCTTGTACACGTCGATGATCGAAACGTACAGGATGCGGAACGGGTTCTCGGCGGAATAGCGCTCGATCGGCAACTGCTCACGCGGAGCGCGGATGAACTGCCGATCAACGCCGTTTGGAATAACCACCGTGCGGCGGGTTTTCGGCTTTACCACTCGCATCACCACGTCGCGCGCATACCGGCTGGCAAAAACGAGCCCGTCGGCGTTCCGGAACGTGCGGGACTGCGCCTTACGGAGAAGCATCAGCTTTAGCGCCATCCAGCTCCAGCCGAAGCGCTTCAGCTCATTCCACTCGAACGGCAACAGATTGTGACTCGCGGCGACGAACGGCCTGAAGTCGCCATCGAAGGAGCCGCCCGGAACGAAGAGAACGTCGCAGTCGAACTCGCGAGCGGATGCCGAAAGCCGGGAAAGCTGCCACCAGACCCGATACGGAAGCACTTTGTCGAGATGTGGATCGTGGCCTTTCACGAGCCAGGGCCGGTCTTCTATCATTGCCAACGTTTCCCGACCGGCCCATACGACCACCTGCGAAAAGCCGTGCGCCGGAGGGTCCGCGCCACGCAGCACTCCGGCGAGATAGGAAATGCCACCGCCAGCGCGGAGATTAGTCGCGTCGATGCCGAGTATCAACGGTTTTCGAAATCGGCGGCAAGTTGCTAAGTGGAGTGAAAGGGTGAAAGCACAGACGGCAAGATCGACCAGCGGCGAGCCTTTGTCAATCGGCGGCGGAGCAGCGGCGGAGCGGACACGAGGCGGGGCGGTGTCCGTTGCAGCCGACGAGCGTTGCATCCTACCGAGCTCCATCCTGTGAGGTTATCGTTCGTGACCGGTTTTTCACGTCCACATTCCACTCGGATTGCATGTCACGCCAGTCACTGTTCACTCGCGCATTGAATTATCTAAGGCCCGCGCCGGTATGGAAGCCGCTCTCTGTCACGCAGATTCTTGCCGATCAGAGAGCTCTCGGCATCGTCGAGCAGTTCAGGGACCTGTACTACCGCAGCGGTGTTTCGGGCGACCTGCGGTGGCGGGGTGCGCGGCTCATCAAGAACCCGTGCGATTTGTGGATGACGCTCGAGTTGTTCCAGCGAATCCGTCCCCGCGTCGTCGTCGAGACTGGAACGCACGAAGGCGGGAGCGCACTTTTCTACGCGGACCTCGCGCGCGTTCTCGGGATCACAACCACCGTGATCACCGTGGACCCCAATCCGAAATGGTCGGTCGATCCGGAAGCGGCGGGAATCGTTTCGATCCGGGGCTACAGCACCGATCCCAAGATCATCCAGCGAGTGCGCGAGGAGGTCTCGCGACTCAAGAGTGACGGCGCGGTGATGGTATTCCTCGATTCCGAGCACAGCGCCGACAACGTGTTCGCCGAGCTCGAGACCTACGCCCCACTCGTGACGCGCGGCTCGTATTTGATCGTCGAAGACACGAATGTCAACGGCCATCCCAGCTTCCCGGAACACGGGCCGGGCCCTTGGGAAGCGGTCGATCGCTTCCTCGCGACGTCGCCGCCTTTCGAGCCGGATCCCGACTGCGAGCGCTTTCTCCTGACGTTCAATCCGCGTGGCTGGCTGCGCCGGACCGGCTGACTTCGGGCAAAAAAATGCGCCGCAGGAACGCCCCCGCTAAATTGAGTTTCCCGGCGTCAAAGCTTTCGCCGCAAGTCGCTTATCTTCGGGGCAATCAATAATGTGCGGTATCCTGGGTTTCGCATCCGCCGGTGGTGTAGCTGACGACCTGGCCATTGCGCGGCAGCGCGACACGTTGCGGCACCGCGGGCCCGACGACGAGGGACTTTGGCGGTCGTCCGACAATCGGATATCCTTCAGCCACCGCCGGCTGTCCATCGTGGACCTTTCCTGCGGCGGGCACCAGCCGATGGCTTCGCCGGACGGCGCCGTGCACGTCGTCTTCAACGGCGAGCTCTACAACTATCTTGATCTTCGCGACGAGCTTCGCGGGCTGGGCGCGACATTCTCGACGGCGAGCGACACCGAAGTACTTCTCGCCGCGTACGCTGCCTGGGGTGAGAGGTGCGTCGAGCATTTCAACGGGATGTACGCGTTCGTGCTGCACGACGCGAAGCGTGGAATCCTGTTCGGCGCGCGGGATCGTGCCGGAGAGAAGCCTTTCTTTTATCGTCACCAAGGCGGGAGGTTCGCGTTCGCGTCCGAGTTGAAAGCTCTCCTCGCCGATAGCGCGGCGGGTCGTCACCTCGACCTCGAAGCTTTCAACTCCTACCTCGCATACGGTTACGCCGGTTTTGACCAGTGCATGCTGAAGGGATTCCGAAAGCTGCCGGCTGCACACTCGTTCACGTACCGCGTGCAGGAGGACGAGTTCCGCATTCGGCGCTACTGGGAGCTCCCGGAGCCCCCTGACCAGCGGCACGCGCCAGACACAGAGAGTCTTCTCGAGGAGCTCGAAGGGCTGCTTCAGGACTCGGTGCGCCGCCAGCTTATCGCCGACGTGCCCGTTGGAATCCTGCTGAGCGGCGGGATCGACTCGAGTCTCATCACGGCGATGGCGGCGCGAGTCGGCGGGTCGTCGGTTCACACCTTCACGATCAGCTTTCCCGGCCACGGCAGCTACGACGAAGGTCCGATTGCGAAGCTCGTGGCGGCGCATTTCGGAACCACTCACACGGAGCTCGTGGCGGACGCCGCAAGCGTTGATTTGCTGCCCATCCTCGCGAGGCAGTTCGATGAGCCGATGGCCGATTCGTCGATGATCCCCACGTATCTCGTCTCGAAGCTCGTCCGCCGCCACGCGACCGTCGCGCTGGGGGGTGACGGCGGGGACGAGCTGTTCGCCGGATATCACCACTACAGTTGGATCAAGCAGCAGGAGCGGACTCGCTCGGTCGTACCACGGCCGGTCCGGCGGGCGATCGGCGCCGTGACGGAAAAAGCGCTCCCTGTCGGATTCAAGGGGCGGAACCGCATTCTCGGATACACGGCCGATCTCGACGAGAGTCTCGCGCGGTGGGGAATCTTCTTCGACCGCGAGGCGCGTGCGCGGCTCGCGCCATCTCTCGCGTTTGCGACAAGCGACGCGCCGGAGCGCTGGAAGCGCACCGCTTTCCGCGAGCGCGCGACGACCTTGCAGCGCGCGACGGCGGAGGATTTCGCCAGTTACATGACGGACGACATCCTGGTGAAGGTGGACCGCGCTTCGATGCTCAACTCGCTCGAGGTCCGAGCGCCCTGGCTCGACTATCGGCTGATTGAGTTCGCATTCGGCCGTGTTCCCGATCGGCTGCGGGCCTCGAGCTCGGCCCGGAAGATTCTTCCACGCCGGCTCGCGGCGAGACTGCTGCCCAAATCCGTGGACCTGCGGAGAAAACAGGGCTTTTCCATCCCGCTCGACGCCTGGTTCAGCGGCCCCTGGGGCGAATTGATGGAAGACACGCTGCGCGGAGCCGATCCGGCGATTTTCGACCAGCGCGAGATTGACGGCTTGCTAAGGGCGCAGCGCAGCGGACGCGCGCATTCGAACCGACTGTTCGCCCTGACCATATTCGAGCTGTGGCGCAGAGAGTACGGCGTCACGCTGGAGTAACCATTTTCGGCGTCGGCGACGCTCCGGCGGCGCTCCGCTAAATTTCGCACCGGTCTTCCAGCGTAGGCCCGGATCCCCGAATGGCAGCCACTTCTTGCCATTCCTCCCAAAATTCACAAGGTTCAGCCATCATGTTCGACGACTCAACCTGTTAATCACCGGCGGAACGGGCTCATTCGGGCACTCGGTTCTGAAAAAGTTCCTGCGTACCGATGTCGGCGAGATCCGGAATTTCAGTCGCGATGAGATGAAAAGAAACAGGATGACATGCGGAAGAGCTTCCACGACCCCACGCTGAAGTTCTACCTTGGCGACATCAGGGACTTGGGGAGCGTCAAGCAGGCGATGACCGGCGTGGACTTCGTGTTCCACGCGGCCGCCCTGAAGCAGGTCCCGTCTTGCGAGTTCTATCCGCTCGAGGCCGTCAAGACCAACATCATGGGAACCGACAACGTGATCGAGGCCGCCTTGGACCGCGGCGTGAAGCGCGTCATCTGCCTGAGCACCGACAAGGCGGTCTATCCCATAAACGCGATGGGCATCTCCAAGGCGATGATGGAAAAGCTGATGGTGGCGAAAGCGTGGTTGCTCGCTGAAACCAACTCGGTGGTGTGCGGCACGCGTTATGGAAACGTGATGACGTCGCGCGGCTCGGTCATCCCGCGTCTACGCGTGCAGCGGGTTCGATCGCGACACGCTGATGCATCGCTTCGAGCAACTGTTCAGCGAGATCTCCGCGTCCGTGTCCGCGGCCGCGATCGAATAAGCTCGGCCGCCGCGGGCGCCGTTCCGAGGCGCCGTTCGCGCGCCGGTAAACCGATGTAAGAGAGGGCCGTCAGTTGCGTCACATGTTGCGTCACAGCTCGGTCGGGCGCAAATTATCCGGACGCTTACGGGTGCGGCGACCTTCGCCATTCGTGGGTGATTGCGTTTGAAGCGCCGACTTGAAATTTTGCGTCGTACGCCGCCGGCCTCTCTGGAAAGCACATCGCGAGCGAGCGGGTCCGGGATGTGCAAGATATTGCCGGCCCTGCGTGGGGGCTGAGTCGCACGATCCGGCGTGACCGACCATTCCTGACACAATCCCGACTCTGGACTCGATCTCGCAACCTGGGGCGAACGCCTGACAAGATGAAGCTGACCATACACAAGACCACGATCCCGGAAGTGCTCTTGCTGGAGCACGGTGTGTTCGAAGACGAGCGCGGTTTTTTCATGGAAGTCTACAAGCAGGATCAGTTTCACGACGCGGGATTGCCCGACACCTTCGTCCAGCTCAACCACTCCCGTTCGATGAAGGGCGTACTCCGCGGACTCCACTTCCAGTGGGAGCCGTCGATGGGCAAGCTGATGAGAGTGACCGAGGGTGCGGCCTACCTGGTAGCGGTTGATGTCCGAAGGGACTCGCCGACGCTGGGCCGCTGGGTGGCGGAGACGGTGACGGAGTCGAACCGGCTGCAGATTTGGGCGCCTGCCGGATTCGCGCGCGGATTCTGCGTTCTCTCCGACTTTGCGCAAATTCAGTATCTCTGTACTGGCGTGTACAACAGCTCGGGGGAATCGGGGATCCGATGGAACGATCCGAAAATCGGGATCCCGTGGCCGATCACGAATCCGACGCTGTCGGCGAAGGACGAGCGCGCCCAGACCCTGCGCGAGTGGCTGGCCAGGGCGGAGTCCGCGAACTTCGTAACGAACGGGGAATGACGATTGACCCGTTGCGTCCGTCGCGGATCTTACATGGTATCGGAGAAACCTAAATGAAAATTCTATTGGCCGGCGGTGCCGGATACATCGGCTCCGTCCTCGCACCCAAGCTGCTCGATCGCGGATACGAGGTTGATGTCGTTGATCTGCTCTGGTTCGGAAACCAGTTGCCGCCGGCGGTGAGAGTGATCGAAAAGGACATCCTCGACCTCACCGAGGGCGAGCTCGTCGGGTACGACCAGGTGGTGTTCCTCGCCGGCCTCTCCAACGATCCGATGGCGGACTACTCGCCGTCGCGCAATTTCGTCTTCAACGCCGCGAGCCCGGCATTTCTCGCTTACCTCGCCAAGAGAGCGGGCGTCAAACGTTACGTGTATGCCAGCTCCTGTTCCGTTTACGGCTACACGGAGAACGAGCTGTACAATGAGCAGTCGCCGGCGAACTCGTCCTATCCGTACGGGATATCAAAGCTGCAGGGCGAGTTCGGCGCCATGCAGACGAGGGACGACAATTTTTCGGTCATCGCGCTCCGCAAAGGCACCGTCTGCGGCTACAGCCCGAGAATGCGGCTCGATCTCGTGGTCAACACGATGTTCCGGACGGCGGTCACGGACGGAGTCATCAACGTGGCGAATCCGGCGATCTGGCGCCCGATTCTCGCGATACAGGATGCGGCCAGCGCTTACATCCGCGCGATCGAGGCGAGTCCGTCAATCTCCGGAATATTCAACGTCGCTTCGGGCAACTTCACCATCGGCGAGGTGGCGGACCACGTTCACGATTCCGTCAAGGACCTGCTGAGTCTCGACACGCGGCTCAACATCAATCACGTCACCGACGTCCGAAACTACAAGGTCACGTCGGAGCACGCGCAAAATGTTCTCGGATTTAATCCGACTCAAACCATCCGCGACATCGTTCGGGAGCTGGTGGACAACTACGCGAAGTTCAAGGACGTCGAGAACCCGGCGTACTACAACATCCAGACTTTCAAGAGGGTGGACGGCACCCCGAAGAAGATCAGTTCGGACGATGCCGCCGATTCGAAGAGCCGCCGCCGCACCGCGCAAAGTCATTCGGCCAAGGCATGAAGAGCGTTCTCGCTGGCGGCCGCGACCGCGGATGAAAGTCGCCGTAGTCGGAGCGAACGGACAGCTCGGCGCCGACGTCGTCCTCGCTTTTCGGCAGGCCGGCGACGAAGTCGTTCCGCTCGACCACGAGGATGTCGAAGTCTCCGACGAGTCATCCGTCGTGTCCGCGCTCTCGAATGCGTCGCCCGACCTGGTCGTCAATACGGCCGCGATGCACAACATCGAGAAGTGTGAGCTCGACCCGGCCCGCGCGTTCGCGGTGAACGCTCTGGGCACGAGGTTCCTCGCCCAGGCCTGCGAGGCGAGCGGGTCAGCATTCGTTCACGTGAGCACGGATTACGTCTTCGGCGGAGAAAAGCGGTCTCCATACGTGGAGACGGACCCGCCGAGACCGCTCAACACCTACGGTATCAGCAAGCTGGCCGGCGAGCACTACGCGCTGTGTGAGAACCGGAAGACCTTCGTGGTGCGCACCTCCGCGGTATACGGGTCGCACCCGTGCAGGGCGAAGGGCGGGGATAACTTCGTTCGTCTGATGCTGAGACTGGGACGGGAGCGCGGCAAGGTGAAAGTCGTTGCCGACGAATTCGTGTCGCCGACATACACGGTGGACATCGCGAACCAGATCGTCCGCCTTGCGAGCACCGACGCATTCGGTCTCTACCATGCTACCTCCGCTGGCCAATGCACCTGGAACGAATTTGCGAGGGCGATTTTCGAGGAGGCCGGGCTCGACGTCGTAACCGAGGTCGCAACCGCGGCGGATTTTCCGGCGAAGGTGCCGCGTCCGGCATACTCGGTACTGGACAATCGGGCCTTTCGAGAGCGCGGTCTCGACGTGATGCCGACGTGGCAAGAGGCTCTGAAGCGATACATCTCCGCGTTGAGGCAAGAAGAGCGTCTGCCATCGGAGCTGGCGACCGCCTGAGCGGCTCAAGAGCGCGCGCTCACACAAGACGCGCCACCGGTGAGCTTCCGCCGACGGCCGACTTTCTGATAATCGGCGGCGGCATCCTGGGAATCACTCTGGCTCTGGAGTTGGCTCAGCGCTTCCCCTCGCGGAAAATTGTCCTTGTCGAAAAGGAAAGCTCTCTGGCCGCTCGATCTCGTGACGAGCGACGTGGTAGACCGCGCGCGATTCGACCAGCTCGTCAATGGCGTGAGCGCCGGCCAATCATTGCTGCTGATGTCCGCTTCGCCGTAGCTCTTGTCACGCTTCTCCAGTAGCGCAGAGCGTGCTGGAGAAGCGTGAAGGTGCCGACCACGTTCGTATTGATGAAATCGGCCGGTCCGTCGATCGACCGGTCGACGTGCGACTCGGCGGCGGGGTGGACGATCGCGTTTGGGCGTGTCGCGGAAAGCAGCTCGCCGACGCCGTTCCCGTCACAGATGTCGAGCCGATGAAACTGACAGCGCTGATCTTCGATGTCGGGCAGCGATTCCAGATTGCCGGCATAGGTCAGCTTGTCAACGTTGACGACGGCGTGATCGGTGTCGCGAATGATCATGCCAACGAGGGCCGATCCGATGAACCCCCGCCGCTTGTAACCAGTACCGTGCTCAAAGGCGGCTCAAGCTCTCGTTATGCGCTGTGCTCGTGTGGAGGTTGGCGATACATTTCCAGCTCATGGAATCCAGCTCGCAAGCCGTGGGATGAGTGAGGCCAAGAAACGAATTTGAGGCCTGAATCTGATCTGCACGCCCCGGCATCGCGCGCGAAAAAGTCCGGTGCGCCGCTGGCCACTGCCGACTTTCTCGTCGTCGGCGGCGGTATCATTGGAATCACCATCGCCCTCGACCTCGCCCGACGTTTCCCGGGCCAGTCGATCGCACTGATCGAGAAGGAGGATGAGCTCGGCATGCACGCGAGCGGCCGAAACAGCGGGATCCTTCACGCCGGCTTCTATTACTCCGCCGACAGTCTCAAGGCGCGATTCTCTAAGGAAGGGAATGCCGCGCTCACCACCTACTGCGTCGAGCGGGGATTGCGGATAAACCGCTGCGGCAAGCTTGTCGTCGCCCAGGACGAGAGCGAGCTGGCCGGTTTGGACGAGTTGCTCCGGCGGGGGCGCGTCAACAACGTGCGTCTCGACGAGATCACCGACGCGGAGGCACGGAAGATCGAGCCACGGGTACGCACCTTCCAGCGCGCGATCTTTTCGCCGACGACTTCCGCTGTTGACCCGGCGGAGGTCACGCTCTCACTCGCCGCGGACGCGGAGAAGGCGGGGGTCGCGATCACCCGGCGGACGAAGTATCTCGGGCGCGGCGGCAGCACGGTTCGAACCAGCTCGGGAACGATTGACTGCGGATACGTGGTGAATGCGGCCGGTCTGTACTCCGACCGCGTCGCCCACGATTACGGATTTTCCGATAACTACCGGATACTTCCGTTCAAGGGTGTCTATCTCTACGCCGACGAGGGCGAGACGATTCGGACGAATATCTATCCGGTTCCGAATCTCGCCAATCCCTTTCTCGGCGTGCACTTCACCGTCACCACTCACGGCCGGACGAAAATCGGACCGACGGCGATCCCGGCTCTCTGGCGCGAGCAGTACGGGTGGGTTGCCGGGTTCAGCGCGCGCGAGCTCGCCGACATCGTGGCGCGAGAGTTTGGTCTTCTGGCGCGGGACGACTTCAATTTCAGGTCGCTGGCGCTTTCCGAGCTCAAGAAGTACCGCCGCTCGAATCTCGTCGCGCTCGCGTCGAAAATGATGCGCGATCTGGATCCGAGACGATACACGCATTGGGGCAAACCGGGCATCCGTGCCCAGCTTCTCGACATCCGAACCCGGCGGCTGGTGACGGATTTTCACGTCGAAGGCGACGACCGGTCAATGCACGTGCTGAACGCCGTGTCTCCGGCGTTCACTTCGTCGATACCCTTCGCGTCCTATGTCGTCGACCGGATCCAGGCAGAAATGAAATAATTGTCGCGCCGGCCCAGGACGCTACCGATGCAGCCGCGCAGTCATCTGCAAGTTCAGGTTCGGCACGTCCTGCGAGAAGTTGCGGCATGCCCGTTATGCGGTTGCCGACCGGGCCATTCCGGCGATCGCGTTCGCGAGTGCCACCCGCCAGTGCGGCGGAGTCCGACCCATCGCCACCATTCATCTGTTTAGCCGGCTCGCCCCAGGCCGGTCAAGCGATACATGGGGCCGTAGGGAGTGCCGATCCAGCGCGCCACAGCGCCAGGCAACTCCGGGTAACGATCGGGGCTGCGAATATAACGCCTGAATGACGGGCGCCGTGCACATTCCCCCCGAAGCTCTTGCGGACGATTCGCACCTTGCGTTCATCGGGATCCGCTCGGCAATCGGACTTTCACTATTTCACACCGTTTGGGAGAGACACGTATGAAACAGTTCTGGAAGAAAGGGAAGAACGCCGTACGGCGAGGCTTCACACTCATCGAAGTCCTGGTGACGGTTGGTGTCATTGGCGTCCTGGTTGCGGTCACCGTTCCGGCTGTGACGTCACAGATGAGCGCGGCCGACCCGGCGCGCGTTCTCTCGGACCTGACCAACATCACCACGAGTATCGATGCCTTCAGCACTAACGTGCGTCCCAGCATGCCGGGCGATATCGAGGATCTCGCCAACCAGATCGCCGCGACGGGTGACATGGACGGCGGAACGGTGGCTCTGACCCCCGCCGTCTACGGCATTGCCAGCACGAAGTGGAAAGGACCCTACATCGGGAGACCTGTGGCCACGGGTGGCGCCATGACCGGCAAGGCGTTTGCAAGCGGGTACCAGAGCTATGTCCAGAACGATTTCGTACGCTGCAATTCCTTGGCTGATGCGGCGTGCACCACCGCCACGCCCGACTATCTCACCGTCAAGATTTCGCCGCTGACCACCGTCGAGTTCGAGCTCGTCAACAAGCTGATCGATGTCGGCGAGACGGCCGGAGCCGCGACTGGTGAGAGTCAGAAGTTCGGGAAGTTTCGATATGACAACGTAACAGCCTCCTCGACCGCATACTATTTTGCGATGCCTCTGATCCCGTAGTTCAGGCGGATTCACGATTGCGTGTGGCCACTGGCGTTCCCGGTGGCCACATTGTTTTTTACTCATATGCAGCAAGTCCCTTCGATCGAAGAGCCGAAACTCCACAGCGTCGCGCGACTGCTGCTGTTCGCGACCGTGCTCACACCGGTCATCCTGCTTCCCGGCTTCTTTTTCCCTTATATCACCACCCGCGCCATCTTCTTCCGGGTGATCGTGGAGCTGGCGCTCGGCATCTTCCTCTTCGTGGTCGTCCGGAGACGGTGGCGGCCCCAGGCCTCGCGTGACCCGGTTTTCCTGGCGCTCCTGGCCTTCGTCGCAATCAATGCCATCGCCGCCACGTTCGGTGTTTCGCCGCTGCGAAGCATGTTCGGAGACTACGAGCGGATGTGGGGCGTCTGGGCGTGGATCCACCTGCTGCTTTTTTACGTCTTGCTGCGCACGTTCATGCGCCCCGCCGACTGGATGCGTTTCTTCCAACTCTCGGTAGCCGTGAGCCTTGTGGTTGCGCTCATCGAGATCCGCAGTTGGGCCGTCAACGGCGGGACCAACTCAACGATTGGCAACCAGGGTCTCCTGGCGCCGTACCTCCTTTTTCACATGGGCTTCGCCTGCTTACTTGCGTTGCGCCATCGCGTTCGCTCGTGGCGCATAGCTAACGCCGGCGTCGCGGTCATTATTCTGGTCGGGATTTTCCTGACGCAGAATCGCAGCATCTTGCTTGGCCTCGTCGTTGGATCCGTGGTGGCCCTGCTCGTTGCGCGCCGGAGCCGATGGCTGGGTGTTGCTCTCGTCTGTGTTGTAGCGGCTGCCACGGTAGTGGCGCGCACAATGGCTGATAGACCCATCGCCCGATACCTGCCGGGCAACGTACAGCGTCTCGCTGCGACTGGCACCAAGAAAGAAAGTAAGAGCGACGACCCGCGAAAGATGCAGGTAATCGTCACCCTTGCGGGGCTCAAGGAGCATCCGTTGCTTGGCGTGGGTCCAGAGAACTTCGACGTGCTGTGGAGTGCGCACTTCGATTCACGCATCTACCCAGCGGGCCCTGATGAGCGCTGGGACCGCGCTCACAGTGCGTACATGGAGGCCGCCGCCACTACCGGCATCCCCGGCGCGCTGGCCTACTTGGGCTTCTGGGTCGCGCTGTTTGTTGGTGTTCGCCGGGCGTACCGCAAGCAGCGCCTGACGGTCGCCGAACTGAGCATTTGTTGTGGGCTCATCGGCGGTTACATGACCTACTTGCTGTTCTGGTTCGTGGATCTCAACTCGGCGCTGCCGTGGATAGCGCTGGCCGCATTCCTTTCCGCGACTGCCGCCGGTGAGCCGCTTGTGGTGACGGGCGACAAGAAAGCATGGCGGCCCGGCGGCGTTGTCATCCTCGGGCTGGGCGTTGTCACCATCGCAATGGCAATCCTGGTGCACGGTGTCGCGCCATTGCGCGTCGCCCGGGTGCTGCATCTGGTTGGTCGCGGAGACGCTGCCGTAGAAGAGAATCTCGCCTATCTGGATTACGCTTTCGCTTCACCAGCGCCGCAGAAATCGCATACGCTCCAGGTGTATTCCGCCTACATGGCGTCGCTCGCGCCATCATTCCCCGCTGCCCGTCGCGAGCCGTACCGCGGCCGGGTTCTGGACCTCGCGCTGCAGCGGGGGTTGCTGGAGTACGACCGGCAGATTCGCCGCGATCCGCAGAACCCTCGTGTCCACATTCAGCGCGCCCGCCATTCCCTGTTGGCGCTTCAGTTCTACGGCGATCGGAAATACGCGTTTGCGGCGGAGAGCTCGCTGGTCGCGGCGACTCGCCTCTCACCCGGCAGAGTCCCGCCGCGATTGGCTCTGGCGTCTATCCATCTCATCCTCGGTGACACCACCAGAGCCTTGAAGGATGTGCGCGGCGCCCTCTCCGTCAATGACGCGCGTGGAGACACCTACTACGTCCTCGGCTCGGTGTATGACAAACTGGGGCTGGTGGACAGCGCCGCGACGTTCCTCATAAAGGCAGAGCGCCTTAAGTACGTTGGGCCTCCCGAAACCATTCTCTCCGTTAGTGCGGCGCTCGAACGTCAAAATGACGAAAAGAGAGCGGCCCAGCTCGTCGCGGGCTATCTCGAAAGGAAATACGGTGCGCTGACAACGTGGAGCCGGCCGGGACGGGGTCCGAGTAGCGAGATCCTGGACCGCTTGCTGGCACTTCGCCTGCCAGTATTATTTCTGAAGGCGGGCCAGACGGATCGCGCCGTGCTTGCGGCGCGAGCGGTCTTCTTCGTGAGCCCCCCGGCAACTCGTGCTTCCATCGAGCAATTCATCGCCGACGTGAATGCCGGGAAAGGATCTTCCTGGCACAGCCGCTCCACTGTCGCCGAAGCGACCGGTCGCTAGATGGAACAGCCATCGGGTACACCTCGGCTTCTTGTCTGGGTGCCTCCAGACAATAGATTATAAGACTCCTGTGCGTCCTTCCATTTACTGCGAAGTGTGCCTTGCAGCGCGATCTGGATAGATCTGATAGCTTTCGCCGATACTCTCCTGGGAGCAGGGGATTGACTCTTGTCGAGATGGTTGTCGTACTCGCAATTCTCGGAGTGCTCTCAACCGTGCTCTATGCGACGGTTTCGACCAACGTTTCGGCTAAGAACGATGTCGATCGGATCAACAACGTCGCTAAGACTCTGGACGACCTGTCCCGCGCCATAGCTTTCTTCGAGCCCACGCGTCAGGCTTTTACGTTTCACCAGACAATCGGGGTGTATCCCGGTCGTCTCTCGCACATTACGACCGTGATCACGACCTCCCAGCGCAACAGCTGTGGTGCTTTTTACACCGCCGGGAACGTGGTCGCGTGGATTGGGGGTTACTACAACCGTGAGCTGCCGCCCGCGGGATTCCCGATTGACGCTGGATTTACTTCCCAGGATTCTCTCGTTCGAACACCGTCCAGCGCCGGTGGCACGCTCAACGGGACCCTCGCGATCGTAATACCCGGGGTGTCGGCGTCCGATGCGGGGATGCTGGCTTCCACGGTGGATGGAGATTCTACTGGGACGGTGGGAACTGTACGGTTTACACGGAACGGGTCTAATCCGGTGACAGTCTCGTACCTGACGGCGGTGGGAGGATGTTGAGACGATCCGGCTCGACGCTTCTCGAGCTACTGGTCACAATCGCGGTTCTTGCCGCGATCGGGGGTGTCATTTACATAAATGAGTCAAGGAGCAGCACCCAAATCGGGAGCGACGTCGAGCGGATTGACCGGGCGTCGCGCGTCCTCTCGGAGCTGGCCGATGCAATCGGCAGAACGACGGGAACCGGGGGCGTGACATCGTTCAACCAGATCATTGGCCAGGTGAACGCCACGGTCAGTGCAAACACAGGCCGACTCTCACAGCTGACCACGCCGATTACAACCAGCAACATGAACAGCTGCATGTACACTTACACCTCATCCGAGGCCGGCAGGTGGACGACTCCTTTTTATTATCGCTTTGTCCCGCAGTCGGGCTTTCTCATCGCGCCCGGGTTTTTCGTCCAGGATAGCTTGATAAGGTATAACGCTGCCGGTGTTGCGACTACAGTCGCCAACCGCCCCGCCGCAAATGATGCTACATCATTCGGCACACTGGCGCTGGTGATGCCAAATACATCTCGCTCCGACGCCGACGCATTGGCCGCCCGGGTGGAAGGAGATCAGACCGGTGTTGGGGGTGCTATTCGCTTTACTGCTTCGGGTTCCGCCCCTGTGACGTTGTTCTATCACTTCACCATTCGCGGCTGCTGAAATGAAATGCAGCTTGATCTCCGACGGGTGCGGCGCATGGCGATCGCCAGGGATTGCGAAGCGGCCAGGCTTCGCCCTGTTCACGGCGCTGGTCACGATCGCGGTAATAGCCGTGCTGGCTACTGTCATCGTGCTCTCTCTCAACGTTGATTTCAACCGGATCGCAATAGCCCAGGATTCGTTGTTCCGGTTCAAAACCGAAATTATAGGCACACCTCCCTCTTTCTTTACCCGAATCAACACCTACCCGGGACACCTCTTCGATCTCGTACAACCGATTACCACTAGTCAGACGAACAGTTGCGGTCAATTCTACAAGTCGTCACCTGACGTGAACAACTGGCAAGGCCCCTATCATCTCGTTCCGTTCAATCCCGCCCTCGGTTACACGATGGCCCGCGGACTTGTTGCCAACGACTCGACTCGGCGGACGACCTTTACGGATGCAACGCCGGCGCTTGCCATCGTCATGGCAGATGTCCAGCTCGCCGACGCCCAGGCTCTCAAGGCGCGGGTGGACGGGACCACCGGGGACACGGTTGCCTTCACGCCGAACGGAAGCAACCCGATAACAGTCTTGTATAGAATGCCAACCACCGGGGCATGCTGAGAAACCCGCCGGCGGCGGAGCGCGGGTCGCCGCATCTCGGATTCTCTATGGTCGAGGTTCTCGTGGCCCTCGCGATTGCGGCGCTTCTTGCAGCCGTTCTCATTCCCGCCATAATCGGGAAGGTACAGGACGCGCGCCGCTCTGCGCTGTCCCAGACATTGTTTGCCCTCAGTCAAGGCATAGCCGAGTATCGCAAAGCTGTGACGCGGTATCCGCCGACGCTCACCGTCCTCACAACTCCGCCGATCGCCGGCGTGACGACGGATCTGTGCGGCGGATCCAATTTCCTTTCGCAGGCGAACGTGAATAACTGGCGTGGCCCTTATGTATCTCGCGAGTTGCTGAGTAGCGGTGTCAGCATGGCCGATGGCGTCATCCAGAACACTTTGAGAAGAGCCACTTTAAGCACCTCCGTTTATCTGCTCATGGATGTAGTCGGCGTGGAAAGGAGGACAGCGACGGATTTGGAAAGTGACTTGGACGGAGCGGTCTCGGATTCGACGGCCGGCACCATCAGGTTCACGACTGCTGCTTTGCCTTCGCCCTCCACGGTCGGCGCAGCGCCTCCGGGCACGGTGAATCTTTCGTACTCGATTCCTATCGCTGGTTGCTAGCTCCCTTGCCCGCCAGCCAGACACTCACGTCGTCAAACGTCACCGCGGCCCCCGTTCCGCGGCCACCCAACCACAGTTGGGCGCTACTGTTCTCTTCGGAGCGAGTCGCGCGGACAGTGGAGCGCCAGCGAAGCTTGCCGTCGGCGTAGAACGCGACTCTCCCATCGGATTCGATGGTGAATCGGAACAGGTGCGCGTTGCCGTCGCCAAGAGCAGCAGCGGGCTCGGTGAAGATTTCCTGGTCCACCGCATAGCCGATCCGTCCCGCGTCACCGAGCCACGAGATGGACACCAGACGCAGGAATTGCGGAGCCACGGAGTCGAGCGCCTCGGGAGGTTCTTCGGCGACCAGCGCGATCGCCGCCGAGGCTGACGGGACCGACGTGCTGGTGAAAGGCGCTCGCATCCACGTTTCCAGAGACAGTCCGCTTCTGATCCGAAATACCGATCGGCTCAATACGCCACTATCCCATTCGCGGTCGGCCATCGGCGCGAGCCCGGCGCTGGCCAGTCGTCCGCTTCGCGGCTCGACGCGCGGGGCCGGCTCGCCGAGCGATATCCACGTGTCTTTCGACAGCCCGCGTTCGAAATCTTCGCGCGCCAGCGCGAGCGGTCCGGCGCCCACCAGGATGTAGGCTGTATCCGTGCGCCAGCCGCCGAGGCTCGCGACCAGGCGTGCGAAACCAGAGCGCCGCCCAACAAGCCACCCCGAGGTATTGGAGGAGCGGAGCGACTGTTTCTCGTCCGTCGCGCGAACGAATCGCGCGGCGGCAGAGTCGAGGAGCGTCCATCGAACTTGCCTGACCTCGAACGAAGAACCCAGTTGATCGGTGCCGGTCACCGATATCGCGCCGCTGTCACCCTCGGCTACCCATTCCGGCGCGCGAATGCGCAACTGGTCGGGGTACGGTAGCGGCGCTCCCCGCCAGCCAAGAATGCTCATGCGGCTGTCGGCCGGAGTGACACGGTGCGCGGTGCCGCCCCACGAGGGCATCACGTACACGCCGGCCTCTCCGCCGCGAGTTGACTCGAAGGCGACAAACTGTCCATCGGGCGAGAAGCTGGCCCGATCGTTATGAGAGGTGTCGTACGTGAGGCGGCGCAAATGACCAGTCAGCACATCCGCGGCATACAGCTCAGCCGTGCCATTCCGCTCACTTGTGAAACCGACTTGCGTGCCGTCGGCCGACCACGCTGGATTGTAATCTTCGCCCGGATCATCGCTCAGGTTTCGGAGGCCGGTGCCGTCCGTGCGACTGACGAAAATGTCCTGTTGGTGGTTCGCTCCCGTCCGCGCCGTCCACGCCACATGCAGTCCATCGGGTGACCACACGGCGTCGGCGACGGCCCGCGAGCGCGACGTATCGAGGGCGATCCGCTCTCCAAAAGAAAGGACGGAGTACGCATAGAGATCGGAGTCGTAGGCGCCATCGGGCAGCGTGCCGCCGTGAATGACGAGAAGCCAATGGCCGTCAGGGGACCATCCCGACGCAATATCGTCGCCCGCGCCGACGGCAATCGGGATTGTATCACGCCTGTTCGCGCTGATCGCGTAAACATCGGAGCCGGCGGCAGTCACTCGCTCCACAGACACGAAGTGACCGTCCGGCGCCACGGAAGGATTGACCCAGGGGCGCTTGACTGAGTCCCTCCAGGCGAACGCGGCGTCGGAGGTCCGGCCGGGTCTCGCCAGATGCGTGAGGTCGGCAAGGTCGCCGGTGATGAACGAGACGGGCGGCCGCTGACCGGGCACGCGTTCCGCGAGCACCAGCGTGTCAGTGAGCGTTCGGCCTCGCAACGAGGCCTGACGAGCGCCGCGAACGCGGACGGAGAACAGCAACAGAACCGCTACAACGAGCGTTCCGCCCAGAGTTGCCCGACGGGTGAATAGCCAGGTCATGCGCGGGGTCTTTGCTGCGCGCGTCGCAGTGCCGATTTCCTCGATCGGTGACGAGGCGTCTGCCGGAGGAGCGGCGGGACGCATGGAATCACCCTTCAGGCGGGCGGGTCCAACTCCGATCGCGCTGCGCAGGCTGGTGACTCTTTCGCGTTCGGCTTCCGTGGAAGCGAAGCTGCCCGCGATGTCAAGAAAACGCCCAGCCGACGTCCACGCCGCGGCGGCCATGGCTTGGTACGCGGCGACGATCGAATGCGTGAAGGCGAGCTCGGATCTGCCGGCCAACGCGTAGAGGTGAGCCAGTTCGGTGTCGGTGGCGCCCGGTTGGGCGGCCAGCGCGTCCGCTGCCCAACCGGCGAGCAGAGCGAGTCCGGCCGAGCCTATTCCCTCCAGTGCGAGCGATGCCGCGACATCATGCGCAGGCCTGATACCTCTGGCATCCTGGGTCACAAGCCCGAGCTGCTCCAGCGCCATGGCCGATTCGAATGCCGCGATTTCCGACAGGTGAGCCGCGGCAGCGAGCAGCCGCAAAGATGCTGCCCGGTCGAACAGCGCCACGGCGACGAACAGCCGCTGTTGGGCGGGTGACGCCCCCTGAAGGCGCGACCACAGAATGTCGCGGATGCCGGCCGGTACGCTCGCGATCGATTCGCCGGCCGCCGTCCGACGCGCCGTTTCGATGATTTTAAACGGCATGCCCTCGGAGGCGCCGACGATCTCGTCGAGCTCCAGAGGAGGCGCCATTTCCGCGGCCAGCACGGACGAGGCAAGCGCGCGTGCAGCGTCTGCCGCGAGCGGCTGCAATGTTATGCGCGAGGTTTCGGAGAACCTGTCCCCAAAGGCTCCGTTGCGCGCTGACAGAACAAAGAGCACGCCGCACGCGCGGAGCCGATTCGTCAGATACTGGGCCAGATCCAGCGTGTTTGTGGAGGCGTTGTGGAGGTCCTCGAGCACGACGCAAACCGGCTGCTCGTACGCCACAGCATCGAGAACCGCGGCGACGCCTTCGAAAAAGCGCACCCGCTCAGAATCGTCGCTGATGGCCGCGAGGGCGGGAAGGACGAACCGATCGCGAAGCTCGGGAAGCAGCCGCGCGGCTTCTGCCAACAGGTGTTGGCTCGCGCCAGCCAGTCCGGGCGCCGTCAGGGCGCCTCGCAGGGCCTCGGCGATCGAAGCGTGGGGAATCGCGGCGCCGCCCTGGCGCTCTCGACCGCGCAACAGCAATGCCGAGCCCATGTCGCGGACTCGCGCCAGGAATTCATCGATCAGTCGCGTCTTACCGATGCCCGCTGCGCCGTCGAGCAAAATGGTTCCACCATCTCCCCCTTGCGCTCGACGCCATCCTCCCATGAGGACGGTGATCTCGGAGTCGCGCCCGACGAAGGGCAGAGTTGTGCGGCCGGGTGCTCGGCGCGACTCCTCAGCACCAGACTTCCTGAGCTTGCCGATCAAGGCAAGCACGGCGGGAGATGCTGCAGCGCCGAGCTCCGTCTGCATGCGCGATCTGAATCTCTCGAGCGCGACAAGCGCTTCCGGTTTTCTACCAGCGGCGATGAGAATCGTGGCTTCGAGTACCGCGGCGTCGGCATCGAGCGGGGCATAGGCGGCCAGCCGTGTAGCGTACCTCAGCGCGTCCCGTACCTCTCCAGCCTCGAGTGCTTCCTGTGCCGCCGAGGTGAGCGTCGAGCGGTACCGGGCACCGATCCGCGATCGCTCGGTGGTCACCCACTGGTCGAAGTCGTCTTCTCCGAGATTGAGACCTTCGAGAAATTCACCGCGGTAAAGTTGGAGCGCGTCAGCGGTGCGGCCGGCGTCGAGAGCGGCTTCGAAGTCGCGGAGATCGAGTGTCAAAGTCTCCGTGGCCCCAAGGCCGATGATATCCCGGCCGGTGGGAGCGGCATCCCGACCCATTGCGGTCCGCAAACGGTGCAGCGCCTGCCGAAAGGCATTGCGCGCCTTATCCTCGGGGATGTCGCCCCAGAGGAGGGCGATCAACTCCTCGCGCCGCGCGGGCCCCCGTACGGCGAGGTAGGCCAGAAGCGCCAAAGGCTTGCCCGGACCAAGGACGGGTATCTGCGGGTCGGTATCGCGGTCCAGTGAAGGAGAACCCAGCAGTTTAAGCCGGAAGGCGGTCACGCCCCAATATAACGCCTCCATTACGCGCTCGAAACAGCGGCTCTTTGCGGTGTAACGAACGAAACGTATGACATAACGAGGCTGTTACGTGAAGGTCGTAGTTTTTCGCAGAGTTAATGACGACACAAACATTTTCAACCGGGACATTTTCCAATGATTGCCACGACACTGATTGGCCGACGCGCAGGTGGCCGACGCTCGGGCTTCACGCTGACAGAGGTGTTGGTCACGTTGGCGATCATTGCGGTGATGGCAGCGGTGCTGCTGCCGGCGCTGAACAGCCAACTGTCCAAGGGTGACACAGGCCGGCTCGCGAGCGACTTCACGAACATCCAGACCGGAGCACAGGCATTCGTTTCCGACGTGCACCGATACCCGGCCACCGTTTCGCAGCTCACGACCGCACTGAGTGGTACCCCCACTGACCTCCTTAGCGTGGCCATTCCAGCCACCCTTGTCGCCAAGTGGAAGGGTCCATACATCAATAGGGACGTCGGTAACACCGCAGGCGGCGTCATCTCCACCTCGTTCACGAGTGTGGCGGGCGGAAACGGGGTTAATTATCTGACCGTTACCGTCACTGGGATCAGCCTTACCGACTTCACCAACATCGAGGCGATTCTCGATGAGGGCGTAGCGGGTGCGGCGTCGAGTACGGGCTCGATCCGGTACACTGGCACGACGCTCACCTTTCTGGCGCTGCCGATCCAGTAGTCGCCGAGATCGGAATGGCGCGCCGCGCCTTCAACGGCACGGCGCGCAGTCAGTCTGGTGCGGGCGCGCCGCGACCACGAGCTTCGCCAGCATCGCGCTGACCCCGAATCGCGCCTGGATAGTCGCGGCGCTCGCCGCATTGACGTTTACCGGCAGATCATAGAACACCAGTCTGGGATATGGCGCAATCAGTTGGACCGGGCCGAGCGTGAGTCCGGCCTGCTCGATGACCGACTGTAGCACCTCGCGTGCGTTCGCGTCGACAACGTGCACGGTGACCCGGCCGCGCGCATCTGGAGCAATCACCATACTGACTCCGGCGGCGCTCGCCAGTGCTGGCAACAGCTCCCGGACGTCCGCATTGGCGGCAGAGAGTGTGATGCGGGAGCCCTGTCCCGCCGCCGTGTCCACCGAGGACCGCAGCACGGAAGGGACAGCCAGCACATCGACCGCAAGCGGAGGAAGGGTAGACGGGAGCGAAGGTCGCGATGGCAATCTGTACGCGCCGCAACCGACGCATAGAATGCACACCGCGAGCGCGTCGAGACGGATCCGGCGACTCACCAGTACGTTAGACATCGTTGCCACCCTTGCCACCCTTTAGCGTCTTGAGGTGTTGCGTGACTTGCTTCTCCAGCGCCGGGAACTGACCCGCGCCCGTCGTCAGGAACAATTCGTACTCCTGGATCGCACCAGCACGCTCCCCGAGACTCTCCAGCGTCCGTGCCAGCGAGTAATGTGCCTCCGCCAGCGAGGGGTTGACCCTGAGTACTTCCTCGAGCAATCGCTGGGCGTTCGCGTAGACACCGATCGCATAGAACTGATTGGCGAGATTGACCTTGCTGCCCGTATTCGACGGATCGAGTGCCAGCGCCTGCTGAAGCGCCGCCGTCGCTTCCTTTCGCTTGCCGCGCTGCTCCAGGAGGACACCGAGATTGCTCCACGCCGCGGCGAACTTCGGGTTGATGGAGATCGCTCGCCGATACGCATCTTCGGCGCGCTCCAACTCTCCGGTCGACCGGTAGAGCAGCCCCACGTTGTTGT
Source organism: Gemmatimonadaceae bacterium (assembly GCA_030647905.1). Taxonomy (NCBI): domain Bacteria; kingdom Pseudomonadati; phylum Gemmatimonadota; class Gemmatimonadia; order Gemmatimonadales; family Gemmatimonadaceae; species Gemmatimonadaceae bacterium. The sequence goes on from JAUSJA010000011.1 coordinate 45,794, forward strand.
ATAGCTCGGCGTTGTTGGGGTTCCGCTCGATCGCCTTTGCGTACAAGTCCCGCGCGCGCGCAATGTCGCCGCGTTTCTGGGCCGCGAGAGCCTCAAGAAAAAGCGTGTTGCCTTCGCGTCCGGCTGGCTCCATGGTGATCTTGAACGCCCCTTCGTTCCTGCGGTCGCTCACGGCATCCGCCGGCGCAACGAGTGGCTGCTGGCGACCCGCTGACATGACGGGCACGTCGCCCACCACTGAGCGGGTTCCGCCGCTATCGTTTGTACCGGGAAGCACGGCGCCGGTCGCCGACCGCGTGACGTTGACTGGAGCCGGAGTGATGAGCGCTGCCATCGCGGGATCTGGTTCGCGAACGGCTGGCTGGGTCGTCGGTGACGCAGCGGATGCACTCGGCGCCGCCGCGACCGGCGCGGGGACGGATGCGGCTGGACTGGCAATCGGCGGCGTCAACGCCGGTCGTCTCTTGTCTGGGGACCGCGATGAGGCCAACAGCAGCGTAATGAACACCCCGAGGACGCCCACGGCCGCCAGCGCGCCGAGCCCAATTTGGACGCCGCGCGGAAGCGCGGATTGGGCGGGTCCCGCCGGCGAGCGAAACGAAAAGAAACTTTTCGGCGCCAACGCGTGCAGTGGCGGCATGCGCTGTTTCTTTTCGTGAAGCGCGGTCTTCAGCGCGTCGGCGATCAGACTCAACTCAACCGCCAACTCAAGAGCGACGGCAGGGTGTAGCCGGCTCGATAAAGGAGGAGGGCAGCCGCCGCAACGATCAAGGCGAGCCCGGCGGCGCCAGCCATGACCCACCGCTGGCGGCGGAAATCGGCGTGAGTGTAATCGGATGCATCGCCACGCAGGGAAGCGATCGCCTGGTTCACGTGTTTGGTGTCGAGCTTGTATGTCCTTTCGACGTAGCCCGCGAGCAGGGTCTGATCGCAGATCGCATTGATGCTGCGCGGAATGCCGCACGATGCGGCGTGCACCCGCTTCAGAGCCCGGCGGGAAAAAACGACGCGGCCTTGTGCGCCCGCGACCTCGAGCCGGTGATAGATGTACCGCCTGGTCTCTTCGAAATCCAGGTGCGTAAGGGTACAACGCACGGAGACGCGCTGACTGAGTTGCGCCATCCCGGGCACGTTGATCTTGTTCAGGAGCTCCGGCTGCCCGACCAGCAGAATCTGGATCAGCTTTTCTTCAGCCGTCTCGACATTCGACAGCACGCGAATCTGCTCCAGAAATTCCGTGGACATGTGCTGCGCCTCGTCGAACACGGCGACGCACGTTCGGCCGGCCGCGAGCTGGTCCAGCAGGAACCGGTTGAGCGCACCGAGAAGCTCGTTCCGGCTTGCGTTTGCGGGGGCAGGAACGTTGAACTCCGTCAGCACCGCCTGGAGCATCTCCGCGCCGGTGAGGAACGGGTTGAAGAGCAGCGCCGAGCGATGCGTCCTGGCGTCAAGCTTGTCAATCAGGTCCCGGCACAACGTGGTCTTTCCCGTGCCGGGCCAACCGGTGAGAAGCATGAAGCCATCTTTGCGATCGATTGCGTACGTCAGCTCATCCTCCGCCTGCCGATATCGCGCCGAATAGAAAACAAACCTGGGATTCGGCGTTAACGCAAACGGACGCTCGCTGAGTTGGAAAAAGCTTTCGTACATTGGTTAGGGGCGGGCCCGCGGCTGTCCTACGATAATCGTAGGCGTGAGGAATATCACCAGCTCGTCCTTTTGCACTTTGTTCGACACGCCTCGGAACAGCCAACCGATGCCCGGGATGCTGCCGAGAAGCGGCACGCCGGTCGCTGTCTTGTCGCGCCGGGTTTGCATCAGACCACCGATCACGATGGTCTCGCCATCACGAACGCGGGCCATGGTGTCCGTTTCCCGGTGGCTGGTCACAGGCGCTTCGGCGGAGCTGCCATCCTCGAGCTTGATCGTCGCGATCCGCTCGACGTTGGTGATGCTCGGCAAGATGCTGAGTGTGATGCTATTGTCCGCGCCGATCTGCGGCAACACGTTGAGCACGATACCGATCGACACTTGCTGCGGCGTGATCGTCGGGCTGAAGCCGATCGTGCCGCCGTTGGGTCCGATGATTGGCGTTCGCGTCACGTTGAAGAATACTTCATCCGTAGTGACGTTGAACACCGCGCGCTCGTTGTTGAGCGTGGCGACTCTGGGGCTCGAGAGCACGCTAACGTCGCCTTGCGTTTCGAGGGCGCGGAGAACGGTCAGGATTTGCGAGGCGCCGCCGCCGATCGTCAGCTGGATGCCTCCGCCACCGAGCGGGGCGTTGTTGATCTTCACCCCGAGTTTGCCTGATTTGCTCAAGGCGGTCCAGTCAATGCCGAACTGTGACTCCTTGCTGAGCGTGACCTGAACGATCTTCGCCTCGATGAGGACCTGGCGTTGGATCGAGCCTTCGAATGCCGAGATGAACGTCGCAACTTCGGCGAGCTTCGCCGGGGGCGCGGTCACCAGGATGGTGCCAGCGCCCGGATTGATGATGAGCCGTCGTCCATCGGACGTCGTCTTGCTCAGGGCTCCTCCCCGCGACAGACCCGCCGAGAGTGGTTGTCCAACTGGCGCGGGGGAGCCGGCCGCGATACCCCCTTCGCCGCCGGTGCGCGTAGCGTCAAAGACGAGACCATCGAGGGAAACCTTGAGCTCTTCCCAAACGTCGGAGACGGCATATGTGGCGATAAAGTCCGAGCCACCCGAGCTCCCAATAATCCCGAAGGGGTTCGCAGTCTGATTGCCGCCTCCGCTCAACCGGCGCTGAATCGACGTGTTTGTCGAGCCAACTCGCTGCAAGGCGACGTAATCGAGAGAGAACATCCGGGTCTGCAGTCTCGCCGCGCCGACCTGAAGCACTCCGCCTTCGATGCTGTAGCTGTAGCCCTGTGGCAGCACGATGGCGTCGAGGGCCTGCTCCAGCGTCACGCCCTGCAGCCGCGTGTTGACCGAGCCACGCACATGGGGGTCAATCTGATAGTTGAGCCCAAAGCTCGTCGCGAGACCCCGCAGCACGACAGGCAGCTCTTTCCCCACGACATCCAGAAGCTGGATACGCCTCACGGGTTCATCGGCATCGCTGATCTGCGCGATCATAAGGCCGGGCAGATAAGCCGAGGCGTGCGCGGTATCGCGAGGCGCCCCGGCTTTCGGGTCCGACTTGACCGGCTCGACATAGACACGCGTGCGATAGTCGGTGCCCGGATCAGGCTCGGCCGCCGTCACGGGAACGGCGGAGTGACCAGATGCGCAACCTGTCGCCCCAAGCGCGATCGCGATAGTCGAGAGGATGAAAGCGCGTGAAGCGCCTGCGGCGTTTTTTCGGAGCGGTTTCACTATTGACTCCCGGACTGGACACGTAGCTCGCGGCGAGCGCCGCCTGACTCCAGCAGAATGACGCGATCTGGTTCGATTGCGACCACGGTGGCGCCGCCACCGACCGCCGCGCCTACACTGACAAGTGAATCATTGACGACGGCAACTCGTCGCGATTCGGTGATCATGATGGCACTCACGACCCATCGCATAACCGGCACGCCCGCGGGCCGCGGCCGGTCCAGCGCCGGCATTCTGGGAGACGGCCGGCCAGCCTGAGCCAGGGCACTGAGCGAATCCGCCAAAGCGATCCCGTCGAGCGGGCGCGCGACAAACCGCGGTTGCACCGGCTGACGCGTAAGATACTGACTCAGCAGCTCCAGCTCAGCCACCTGATTCGGCGAAGGCGATTGCGCGCCTCCCGCGATAGCCGGCGCGAAGAGTCCCCGGGCCATCGCCGTCCCGAGGATCACCGCCGCGATGACCCCGCGGACCAGAAGAAAGCGGGCGTTCCTTGTATCCGTCATTGGCCGTTCGCTGGCTCATAGATGTCGAGCGTGACCGTGCCCCGGAGGCCGGTGCCTTCACGCTTGAACTGCACGCCAGTGACGAGCACCGCCGCCGGGAGGTTTCCGATAAAGGCTCTGGTGGCGGCAAAATCGCCTCGAAACCTGACCGATATCCGATAGGGGGCCAGGACGAATGCATGCGGGCCGGCAGCGTCCGGGAGCGGTGCAGCGGTGGCGGAGTCTGGCGGCTCGAAAGCAACGCGCACATCGGTGAATCCCGGCCGCTCGGCCTGGCCGGCGATCTCGCGCGCCAGGGTGAGCCGATCGTCGCGCCGACTGCCAAGCTGCCGCGTCTCCGACGACATCTGGCGCCAAGCGGCCAATTCCTCGCTGGCGGCCGGCTGGAATGTCGCGGCCCAATTGCCGAGCGTCGCAGCCGCGCGATCGAGCCGAGCCTCTTCGGCGCGCATGACTGTCTTCTGGCGGCCCGCTTTCACAACGATCCAGCCCGCACCAACAAGCACGAGGACCGTCAAGGAGAGCAACTGGACCCAGAACAGATGCTTGCGAAGATAGGCCGTCGGCGCGGCGAGCGAGATGGTCTTCACTGGAGCGCCGTACTCGGGTTGAATGCGAAGGTGATGTGAAACCGGAGCGCGGTGCTCCCACCTGCCTGCGCGGAGATATCAACCAATTCAACCAACTGGCGGTCAACGAGCGCAATCGTCGCGGGGAGCGTGCGATAGAATCGGTCGACCCCGAAGAGGGCACTCGCCGTGCTGGATCCCGTGCTCACGGCCACCACATCCGCCGTCCAGCCGGCTCCGTTCCGAGTGAGCTTCATCTCCTCGAGCTGAACATCAGACCGGGTCGTGGCCGCGATTGCGGCCAATACGCGCCGGAGCCCGGCGCGGTCGGCGGTGCGGCTGTCGAGATATGCTGCTTCTCGAACGTAGTCGCGCCGGGCCTCGGCGACGGCCCGCATGCTGGAATATTGCGGCGCCACGTGTTGGACCTGCGCTGCGCTGGTGGCGACGCGGGCGGAGAGCTGTTTCAGAGACCAGACGCTGGAGACAGCCCATAAAATCGCGAGAGCGACCAGTACGTCGGCGCCGAGCATGAGGATCCGCTTCTTCACGCGCCGCTCGCGGGCCGCTGGAGATTCCGCGAGCGGCGACAGATTGATGAGCGACGGTCCCTCAGCGTCACGGACGGCGCCGAGCGCAATCAACAGTTCCGGAGCGTTCACCTCGGTGCCGAATGCACGCACATCGATCCCGAGTTTCTCCGCGAGCGACGCCATGAGCGCCGGGTGGCGCGTGGGATCCGCCGACACGAGCACGCGTCCCATCTCGGCGCCCCGAAAAGTCTGCCGGAGATAGAGACGGCCGCGCTCCAACTGCTCCAGAACGGTCTCCAGCTCCTCTTCCGGCGTTGTGTCGAGGCTCAACGGCGGCTCGACCACGAACCGCAGCTCCGCATCCTGGAAGAAACCGATCAAAGGTCCGTCGGGAAGCATGAGAACCACGCCGGTCGGCTCGGAAGCGTCGTCAATCTCCGAGTAGAGCTGTTGAAGCGCCTGCGGGAGCACCGTCAGGTGGTCCAGCGAAATGCCGTGGGCGCGAAGCTCGTCGCTCAGCGCGCGCGCCATCTCGCCAGGCACCGCGCCCACGAGCAGCTCCTGTCGCGGCTGCCCATGCTGGGCCGGCCGCTCACTAATGCGGCGGTCAACGAATCCGCTGCGCGCGAACTCGTACACCGGCTGCTCGAGGTCGGGATACACACGGGCCAGCTCACGACCGACCACGGGCCGCAGCACCTCGTCGTCAGCGGAGGGAAGCGTGACGATGAGGTACTCGGAACCGAATCCCCGAATCGCCATCGCGAGGCGCGCACCTTCCGATCTATCCAGCCGCATCGCGAGCGCAAGGCCGTCTGCCGCATCGGCCGGACTCGCGATTCTGCGCGACACGAAGTGCTGGTCAATGATGTGGACGCCTTCCGGCTCGCGCGCGTACTCGACCAGACAGAGCCCCATAGGGTGCACGAAGGCGCCGAATCGGCGCTGGTTTGGTCTCGATTTCAACGGCGGACACCGATCTCATTGTAGATGCTCAGAATCGGGAGGATCATCGCCAATGCGACCATCAACACGATACCGCCCATCAGCAGGATGAGCGCGGGCTGCAAGGCGGTAATCAGTCGGCGGACAGCTACCGGCACCTCACGCGCATAGTAGACCGCCGCACGGGCGAGGGACTCGTCGAGGCGCCCGGTGGTCTCGCCGAGCGCCACGCTCCGGATCACGACCGGCGAAAACAGCGAGCTCCTGGAAAACGCCGACGCCATGGTATTCCCACCCTCGATGTCCACTCTGACCTGGCCGATCGCTTCCGACAACACGCGGTTCGTGATCAAGCGCTCTACGAGCTCGAGCGCTAAAATCAGATTCACGCCCGAACGGTAGAACAGGCCGAGATAGGTGACCAGGCGCGCCATGTTCACCTGGCGCATGAGCTCCCCGAAGACCGGCAACCTGAGTACGAGGAGGTCGATGGTCCGACCCCCTCGCTCCGTGCGGTGCGCGAATCGGTATGCCGGCAGGATGCCCGCGGCGAAGCCAAAGACCAGGATATAGTAATCGCGCAGGAACTGCGACACCGTCATAACGATCCGTGTGGGGAGGGGCAGCACTGTGGTGCGGCTGAGCAGTACCGGAAGGATTCTCGGGAAGACGAACATGACCAGCACGAGAACGAGGCCACCGACCGCCACGAGAAGGATCAGCGGGTACATCGTCGCTTGCCGCACCTGTCCGGTAATGCCTTGCTGCCAGTCGAGGTACTCTACGAGCTGCGCCAGGACGAAATCGAGCCGGCCGCTTGTTTCGCCCGCCTCGACCGTCACGATGTACAACTCCGGAAACGCCTGCGGGTGCTCGGCCATCGCCTCGGAGAGGCTTTTGCCCTCCTCCGACAGAGCATGTCGCATCTCGACCACAATCTTGCGAAGCTTCCTGGAATCGAGCCGAGTCTCGACATCGGCGAGCGTTGTCAAAATCGGCATTCCCACCTGTACGCTTCCGGCGAGGTACTCCATCAGCGCCATCAATTGCTTGCGCTCGATTTTGCCGTCCGTGAGCGTGGCGGCGGCCTTCGGCCGACTCTTCTGCGCCGCCTCGACGAGAAAGCTGCCGCTGGCTCGAAGCCGCTCCTCGAGCTCGCGCTCGTCGGGAACGGTCATCCAGCCTTCCTCAACAACCCCGGCATTGGTGAGCTTCTTGTACCAGTAGTCCGGCACCGTCAGTCCGGGATCAAATGGAAGTGACGCGCAACAGCTCATCGAGCGCCGTCACACCGGCGCGAACCTTCCTGAGGCCGTCATCGAACAGCGACGGCCTTCCGGAGATCTGGTGGATCTCCTCGGCTGGACGACGGTCGTACACCGCCTTGACGACATCTCCCGTCATCGGCAGCAGCTCGAAGATTCCGATGCGTCCGCGATAGCCGGTCTGCCGGCACAGGCGACAGCCGCGATGTCCATACAACGGCACGTCACCGATGCCGAACCGCTCTCTGACGACCGACGACACTTCGATGACCGTCTTGCAGTCGTTGCATAGCGTACGAATGAGCCGCTGTGAAATCACGAGCAGCACCGAGGAGGTGAGGATGAATGGTTCGGCGCCCATGTCGAGCAGGCGAGGCATCGCGCCGGCGGCGGTATTGGTGTGCAGCGTCGTCAGCACGAGGTGACCGGTCAATGCCGCGCTGAGCGCGATCTGGACGGTCTCGGCGTCGCGCATCTCACCGACCAGGATCGTGTCCGGATCGTGCCGAAGAATGGACCGAAGCCCCGACGCGAACGTCAGGCCGGCTCGGACGTTGATCTGTGACTGCCGAATCTGGGCAAGCTCGTATTCGATAGGATCTTCGAGCGTGATGAGACACCGCTCGTGGTTGTTCAGCTCGATCAGCGCGGAATACAGCGTGGTCGTTTTCCCTGAACCCGTCGGTCCGGTGACCGGAATGAGCCCGTGCGGTCGAAGGAACGCGGCGCGCAACAGCGCCAGATCGTCCGGCTCCATTCCCAGGCGCTCCAGGTTGAGCGCGACCCTGGATCGGTCGAGAATGCGCAAGACGATGTCCTCGCCGTACAGGGTCGGGAATGTCGATACGCGAAGATCGATGTGCGTGCCTTCCGAACGGATCCGTACGCGCCCGTCCTGCGGAAGACGCGTTTCGGCGATGTCGAGACCGGCTAGAATCTTGATACGGCTCGTCAACGGCGCTTGCACGGCCTTGGGGTAGGTGCCCCCGTGCTGCAGCAATCCATCGAGACGGTAGCGGACCTTCATCACCTCTTCCAGGGGCTCGATATGAATGTCCGTTGCGCCGAGGTTCGTGCCCCTCCTGATGATATCATCCGCGAGCTTCGCGGCGGTGGCGCTCTCATCGAATGGCTCCATCGGCCGGCCCGCTGTGATTCCCTGACCGGGGGCCGTAGCGGATCGACTGGCCTCGGCAACCGAGTCCAGAGGACGTTCCCCGGGCGCCGCATACGCGAGCCGCAAGCGCTTGGCGATATCCTCTTTGGGCGCTGCCGCAATCTTTATCGGACCGCCGGCGGCGCGCTCCAACGCAGTGACCGCTTTCATATCGAACGGGTCGGCCATGGCGACGAGGAGTCGACCGTTGTCCTCCTGGAGCGGTACCGCGTTATACCGGCGGGCGACCGGCGCGCTGATAAGAGCGACGGCGCCCGGCGCGGGCATTCTGTCCGCCAGCGGGATGTAAGGGATCCCAGCGTCTTCGCAGAGCGTCTGCATCATGACGTCCGGATGTACATAGCCCAGATTCACGAGCGTTTGGCCGAGCTTCTCGCCGCTGGTGGCGTGCTTCTGTAGCGCGCGGTCCAATTGGTCTGGCGTGATCAGACCGCTCTGTACGAGGCGGTCACCAAGACGCATCTTCACCGCCATGACGACCCCCTCATACGCGCCATCGCGCGCGCCCGACGAACGTCACGAGAGCGCGCCGGAAGAAGGGTGATCGGCATTTGCAGTTATAAGGATGGATTTAATGTCAATGTATGGCTCGGGCATCATTAATGAAAGACTCGGTCGAGCGATCTCTCCCCCGGTCAGCCTCTCATTCATGGGACTCCGGTGCCCGAACGGTTTCCACGGCCTCGACCCACGCCGTCAGAAACTGATTCGCCTGGAAGCCGTCCAGCACGCGATGATCGATCGTCAGGGACACGTAGCACATCGGCCGCACCGTGACTTCGTTTCCCGAGTCACCCGCGGGCTTCGCGCGCCGCTCGAGCTTGCCGACGCCCAGTATCGCGCTCTGCGGCTGGTTGATGATGACGGGCGTCGCAACGAGACTTCCACTCACGCCGTGGTTGGAGATGGTGAATGTCCCGTTCTGCACGTCGCGCGCGTCGAGACGCTCCGACCGCGCTCGCTCGGTGAGATCCTGGAGACGCTCCGCGATCTCCGCCAGGTCGAGATCCTGCGCTCTTGTTATCACGGGGACGATCAGCCCACCGGAGCCGAGCGCTGTCGCGATACCGATGTTGATGTCATCGAAGATCTCGAGAGCATCGTCGTGCCAGCGGCTGTTCACTTCGGGAACGGCCTTCAATGCCTTCACGGCCGCACGCACGAAATACGCGGTGTAGGTGAGCTTCACGCCGCGCGACTCGAAATCCCCCTTTCTCGCCTCGCGATCGGCGATCACCGAGGAAAGATCGGCCTCGAAGACGCTCGTAACGTGCGGCGCTGTGGCAACGCTCTGCACCATGTGCTGAGCGATGCTGCGGCGCATCTGCGTGTGCGGGACCCTTTTCCCGGACCCGCGTGACGCGACGAAATCCATCACGTCCTGGTGCGTGATGCGCCCGCCGCGTCCCGTTCCAGAGATCTGCGACGCGTCGAGATTGTTCTCCCTGAGCAGCTTCCGCACGGCGGGGCTCAGCTCACCCGATCCGACCGCTGCCGCGCCGGTCTCGATGCGTCCCAGCACCTCGCCTGGCTCGACCTGCTCGCCATCGCGCTTCAATATCTCGGCGAGCCTGCCGGTTCCTGGAGCAGCGACCTCCATGTTCACCTTGTCGGTGGCGATCTCGAGCAGCGGCTCGTTCTCGGTGACCTGATCGCCCACAGACTTGAACCACGTGGACACCATCGATTCGGTCCCCTCTGACTGGCCGACAGGTACGGTGACATCTATCAGATTCGGCATACGGGTAACGGGTAACGGGTAGCGGGTAACGGGTAACGGGTAACGGGTAAGGAATCCCTACGCTTCCAGGATTTCAGTCATGCGCACCGCGATTGACGCGACGGTCGGAACCGCCGCGTCCATCAGGCCGAAATTATGCGGAACCGGCACGTCGGGAATCGCCAATCGGTGTATTGGCGCATCGAGATTGAAGAACGCCTCCTGCGCCACCGTCGCCGCCACCTCGGCGCCGAAGCCCGCGGTCATTCCGTCCTCGTGCACGATGAGACAGCGCCGCGTGCGCTCCACCGACTGGAGCACCGTCGCCTTGTCCCACGGCGAGATGGTGCGCAGGTCAATTATCTCGATGGATTCGCCGACGATCTTCGCGGCGAGCTCACATCGCTCGACCATCGCCCCCCACGTCACCACCGTCAGCGCGTCGCCGCTCTGCGTGATCCTCGCCTTGCCGAACGGAAGCACGTAGTCGTCGCCGGGATACGGACGCCGCGCCCACGGGCCGTCGAGCAGATGCCGGTGCTCGAAGAAGATCGTCGGGTTGTTGCTCCTCAGCGCGGCACGCAACAGCCCCACCGCATCCTCGGCGTTCGATGGAAACGCCACCTGCCATCCGATCGCGTGCGCCCACACGACTTCACCCGACACGCTGTGCCACGGATCGCCCACTTTTGCGAATCCGCCAGGCATTCTCACGACGATGGGAGCCGCAAACCGGTTGGCCGTGCGCCACCGGATCGTTCCGCAGTTGTTGAGCTGCTCCATTGCGGGGTCGGCGTATTTCCGGAACTGGATCTCGGCCACGGGCATGAGCCCCGCGATGGCCATGCCCACCGCGCGGCCAATGATCCCCTCTTCGGAAAGACTCGTGTCGAAGACACGCTTGTCGCCGAATGCGTGCTGCAATCCCATCGTCGCCGCGTGAACGCCGCCCTTTGGCCCGATGTCCTCGCCGAAGACGAGCACTCTCGGATTCGTTCGCAGCTCGTGCTCCAGCGTGCGCCGAATAGCCGTGAGCATGTTCATACGCTGCGGCTCCGGCTCCGGCTTGTCAGTCGCGGTGGGAAACTGGTAACCACCCGCGGCGAGCCCGCCGACTAGCTGCACATCGCCCGGCTCGGCGAAGCGGTATCGCGTGATCTTCGACGCGTCGGGCTCGGGCCGCGCGAGAGCACCCTCGAGTGCAGCTGCGACGTCGCGCGACGCTTCCGCCTCGAGATCGCTCCACTCCAAATCCGACATCACTGCCGGCACGAGATAGCTGCGAAGCTTCGGCAGCGGATCGCGCGCCTTCTCGTCGGTGATGCAGTCCTCGGTCTTGTACGCCTGGGTGTCCTGTCCGGAATGTCCGCAGAGGCGCGGAACATCCAGCCGCAGCAATGCCGGTCCGCGACCGTCGCGAACATGGCTCGTGACATCCTCGAACAGCGCGGCCGTCCGCGCCGGATCGGTGCCGTCTCCCTCGCGGATGTACAGATTCCTGAACGACGCCAGGTTCGCCGCGATGTTGCCGCCCGGCGTCTGGAAATCGCCCGGAACGGAGATGCCGTAGCGATTGTCCTCGATGTAGAAGAGGATCGGAAGCTGGAGCGTGGTCGCGATCGTCAGCGCTGACCAGAATCCGTTGGTCGCCACCGACGCTTCGCCGCCGAGCACGACCGCCATCGCGCGATCGTACGAGCGATCACCGAGGACGTCGCGGTGATAGGTGATCGCCTGCGCCCATCCGACCGTCGGCGTGTACTGCGATCCGACGTCGCCGGACATCGGGAGCACAACGGGCCCGTTCCTGTTCGGAAGATTGCAGACCATTCCAATATCGCGGCCGTCGCTGAACCCTCCGGACTTCCTGAGCGGACCGGCGAACGCGTCCTCCAGCGTCAGTCCGAGCGTCAGCAGCAGGGGCCGCGACCGGTAGTACGCACCCGCCGCATCGTGCTGCCCGTCGAGCAGCGACCCGAGAATGACCTGCGCGAGATCGTGTCCCCTTGCCGAGAACTGGTAGACGACCTTCTTCTCAGGCATGAGCCGCGTCTCTTCGGTGTCGTCGAGACCGCGGGATGCGAGGAGGAGATATGCAATCCGCTTCCAGTCGAAGCGGGGATTCACTGCGGTGTCGGTTGGCGAAGCTTCTGAGGCGATCGTGCCGGTCATCTCACTTGCTGAAGAAGGTGAATCCGTCGGCAGCCATCGTCTTGAGAAGCGGGCTTGGGCGGTAGCGTTCCTCACCGTAGAAATCCTGGAGCGCACTGAGCCACTTCACCGTCTCCGGAATTCCGAGCTCGTCGGCCCAGGCAAGCAGGCCCTTGGGATAATTGACGCCCAGCATCATCGCCAGGTCTATGTCGTGCGCCGAAGCGATGCGAAGGTACAGGGTATCGGCGGCCTGGTTGATGAGCATCGAGAGAATGCGGCGGAAAATCATCTCTCCCAGCTCCGTATCGCGCGTCGGCTCGGGCTTCTCCGCGCCGGGGGTGTAATCGTAGTACCCGCGACCGGATTTCTTTCCGAGGAATCCCGCGTCGAACAGCTGCTGCTGCGTGAGCGCCGGCCGGAATCGCGGATCATGGAACATCGCCTCGTACACGCTCTTCGTCGCGGTGAAGTTGATGTCGTTGCCGATGAAATCCATCAGCTCGAACGGGCCCATCCTGAAGCCGCCGATCTCACGCATCGCCCAGTCTATCGTCGCCACGTCGGCGATGCCTTCCTCGTAGATTCGGAGCGCCTCGCCGTAGAACGGGCGGGCGATGCGATTGACGATGAATCCCGGCGTGTCGGACGCGACCACGGTCTTCTTTCCCCACGCGTCCACCAGATGCTGAACGCGGTTCGTCACGTCGGGTAAGGTCGCGAGGCCGGGAACGATCTCCACCAGCGGGAGGACGGTCGGAGGATTGAAGAAATGGACGCCGAGCACGCGTCCGGGGCGAGTGCATGCGCGGGCGATCGCGGTGACGGAGAGCGACGACGTGTTGGTCGCGAGCACCGCATCAGTGGCGACCACGTTTTCGAGCCGTGCGAACAGCTCCCTCTTCGCCCCGAGATCTTCCACGATCGCCTCGATGATGAAGCCCGCCTCGCCGAGGTCGCCGTACGACTCGGCCCCACTCATCTCCCATCCGGCGGTCGTGATACGTGAGCGGATCGCTGCCGCGTCTTCGGTGGTGAGACGCTGCTTCTCTACGCTGCGCGCGAGGTTCTTCTCGATGGCGGCGATGGCACGGTCGAGTGCCGAAGCGTCCTGGTCGAAGAGCAGAACTCTGTGACCGTACGTTGCTGCTACCTGCGCGATGCCGCTTCCCATCGCTCCCGCACCCACAACGCCCACCACCGTCTCACGCGTCAGCTCGGACATTCTATTCTCCCCTGAAGACCGGCGGGCGCTTCTCGCGAAACGCGGCCATCCCTTCGACGAAGTCGTGCGTTCGGCCGGCTTCGCGCTGCAGCTCTTCCTCGACCTCGAGCTGCTCATCGAGCGAATTCCCCAGCGATGCGTTCAGCGCCCGCTTCGTGTAGCCGAGCGCCTTCGTGGGCATCTGTGCCAGCTGCTTCGCGAGCTTCGTCGATTCCACCTCGAGCATTTCGGCGGCGACGACCTTGTAGATCATCCCAATCTCAACGGCGCGCAGTGCGGTGATCTTCTCTCCCAGCATCATCAGCGCGGTCGCCATGGGCAGCCCGATTGCTCGCGGGAGAAAAAAAGTTCCGCCGGTATCGGGCAACAATCCGATCTTCGAGAACGATTGTATGAACGACGCGTTTTCCGACGCGATCACGATGTCGCACGCCATGGCGAGATTGGCGCCCGCGCCGGCGGCAACTCCATTCACGGCGCAGACGACCGGCTTCTCCAGCTTCCGGATCAGCGTGATGAGCGGGTTGTATGTCTGTCTGACGGTCGCGCCGAGGTCCAGCTTCCTTTCACCTTCGACGGGGACGGCTGCGAGGTCCTGCCCCGCGCAGAATCCGCGCCCCGCGCCTGTGATGAGAACCGCGCGAACGGTCCTCTCGCCCCTCGCGACACCAAGCGCCTCGCGGAGCTCCTGGGCCATCTGGAGAGTGAAGCTGTTGAGGACTTCGGGCCGGTTAAGCGTGATCTTCATCACGCCCGAATCGACCTCAACGATGATGAAATGGTAGGCCAAAGGGGACTCCGCGCTGGTGTGCCCAGGGGAATATACCCGCCCCGGCGCAGACCCAGAAAAGCCCGGTACCCGCTTTTCTGGGTCTGACCAGCCAGGTGCGCCTACATCTCAACCGATGCCAAATGCTTTCATCGTAGACGGAGTCCGCATTCCCATCGGCAGCTTCGCTGCTGGATCAGTGGATCTGAACCTGCTTCGCCTTCCGTTCCGGCTGTTTTGGCGCCGGAAGCGTCAACTCCAGCACGCCGTCCTTGAATGCCGCCTCGCACTTATCCGCATTGACGCCTTCCGGAAGCGGAAGTGTCCGATAGAACCGGCCGTAGCTCCGTTCAGTACGGTAGAAGTCGTCCCGCTCCTCCTGATGCTCCTCGGAGCGCTCGCCTGAGATCGTCAACATGCCGTCGTCGATCTCGACTTTCACGTCCTCCTTCCTGAGACCCGGAAGATCGGTGCGGACGACGAGATTGTCGCCGCGACGGAAAGTCTCCACTTGAGGCGTCCACGCGGCTTGCCCGAATGCGGATAAGTCGCGCCAGAAGTCGCGGTCCAGACCTGCGCCGAACGTCGGCGCCAGCGCCAGGCCGGTGCGGTCGAAGCCGAAGTTCTCGAAAAGCTGATCCATGTTCTCGGCCATGCGCCGCATCAGCGGGAACGCACCTGCGATGAATGGGCTCGCGCCCGGTCCGTAGGCCGGTGATGTTGCAGGCCGAGGCGTAACGCCCGTGGCCATGCCAACTTCGCGTCCCGTTTCGATCGCACGCTGACGATCGCCACGCTCGCCGCCAATCTCCGACTTGGCTGTGGTCTGGGACGGTTTGCCGGGTGTTGTGCCCGGACCTTTATTCAAGTTCTCCTGTCGCTGCTGGTTTCCTTTTTCGCGTGCCATTTGAATTCTCCTCTCAAAAAGAACGACGGTCACTCGACGAGAACCGGACGTCAGAGTGATGCTGCGATTGCCGTAGCCAAGAATGATTTTCCGCAACCAGCATGCCGATGCACCCCGTCACGAGTGTGTTGCCGCAGAGATCTTTCAGTCGCGCACCCGCCTCCGACGTCCTCCGGATTCAACTCTTGCCGCCCATGCCGAATCGTCAAGACGGTTACCTGCTTGGCATCGATGCGACAGATGATTCGATACGGTGGATGCGGCAATTGGCGGACCTCCGGACGCGCGAGCTCCGGGACTATTCGCCCGGACTCTGGATACGTGCGCAATTGTGCCGCTCGCGCGAATACCGTCCGCACCCATCGTTCCGCGGCGGTCTGCCGATCGGCGGCAATCACGCGAGCGATCTCTTCGACGCGCACCAGCGCCAAAGGCGACCAGACAATTCGCATCGAGAGAAGCCGTAACCCGAGCGCCAATCAGGCGCTACGCCGCCGCGACCCCGCTGGGCTCCGCAGCCGAGCTCGGACCAGGGCGAGTGCCTTGCCATGCGGGAGGCCTTGCCCCGCCGCGATCTGCGCCTCTGCAGTTCGGACATCCTCGGCCAGTTCTGCGCGCTCGATGAGCGCTTCATACGCCTCAACGGCGAGGAGAATCGCCGCACTCCGGCCATGTTGCGTCAAGACCAGCGGGCGCCTGGTGACCTGAACTTGTTCGACGAATGTCGCCACATTCGCGCGGAACTCGGAAAGTGGGCGAATATCCTGGCTGGGACGACCCTTGCGCATAGCACCTCAATAGACTTGTACGGAATAATGTACAAGTGGTGCCAGACGATGTCCAGCTCGAGTGGCGCCCCAGTGTCGGCGTATAACGCCTTTAGCTAGCTGCGGGCGAATCAAATAAAAGCGAGCGAAGCGAGCATTCAATAAATCGGCCGTCAGAGACTATGTAGGCGTGGCGGCGAATAGAACGGGCCGCCACCATAGAGGCTCCATCACAACTCTCACATTGGGGAGGAGCAATGCCTACGATGACGACCCGTCCCGCGAACACGCTACTGCTCGCGCTCGATCTTGGCAACACAACCTGGAAGCTGGGCTTTCGAGCCGGGGGACC